>NZ_JBFRER010000050.1:0-50332 GCF_052114405.1 Streptomyces sp. M-16
CCGTCGGGGACCGGGCGGGCGCGGCCGAGGCCCTCGGCGCGGCGGAGCGGACCCTCGCGGAGCTGGTGGCGGGCCGCGCGGACCGGCTGCGCGAGCAGGCCTCGCGGCACACCGTCGAGGATGGCGCCGCGCGGCTGCGCGAGCGGGCGGACGCCCCGCGCCGGCCGGACGTGCCCGACACCGGCGACGAGGAGGTGGACACGGCCCGCGCGGCCCTGGAGGCCGCCCGGGAGCTGAACGACCGGGGCCGGGGCTCCGTGCTCCGCCCGGCCGGCGCCCGGGAGCGGGCGGCCGCCGCGCGCGGGCTGGCCGAGGCCGCCGAGCGGGGGCGGGAGCTGGCCTGGATCGCCAGGGACTGCACGGCGGGCGCGCCCTGGCTGGCCGGGGCCGCGTCCGATCCCGGTACCCCGCCGCCGCACCGGGTGGCGGTGACCCTGAGCCCGGAGTCCCGGCTGCCGGCACGGCCCGCGCGGCCGGCCGGACCCGGCACGCAACGGTGGCGGTCGGGGGTCCGCCCGGAGTCGGTGCACGCGGCCGGGGACGCCGTGGTGTGGACGGCGGGCGCCGAGGTGGGTGTCGTGGGGGCGGCGACCGGGGCGGCGCGCTGGACGGCCTGGTCCGACGAGGGGGTCGCGGCGCCGCCGCTGCCGGAGCCGGAGCGGGTGTGGTGCGCGGCCGACGCGGACACCGTGTGCGTGGTGGTGGAGTCGGGCGGCGGCCCGTGGGGGCGGCTCGTGGTGCGGGAGCCCTCGGACGGGCGGGTGCGCTGGTGGCGGGAGCTGGACCGCTCCCGCCCGGGTGCGCCCCTCACCCTGACGGGAGCCCTGGTGCTGTGGGCGTCGGAGGATGCGCTGACCGCGCTGGACAAGGCGACCGGTGAGCCGTCCTGGCGGCATCCGCTGGCGGGCGACGGCCCGCGCACGGTGACGGTGGCGGGCGAGTGCCTGGTCCTCGGCGACGGCCGGCAGCTGCGGGCGCTGCACCTGCCGAGCGGGGTGCCCCTGTGGTCCTGGCCCCGCGGGTACGGGTCCGGGGGCGGGGGCCGGGCGGTGCCGGACGTACCGGCGGGGGCGGTGCCCGTGCTGGACGGGGGTGTCGTGCGCGCCCTGGACCGGCGCAAGGGCTACGAGCTGTGGCGCTTCGACCCGGGCAGGCCGGCGGACCGGCTGCTGTCCGCGGACGGGGTGGTGTACGTGGCCGCCCACCGTGCGGAGCAGGGCTGGGACGTGGTGTTCGCGCTGGACGCGCAGACGGGCGCGGTGCGCTGGCAGCGGCCGGTGACCCGGCACGAGGGGCCCGGCTGCGCGCTCGAACTGCTCGGCGTGCGGCGGGGCCTGCTCCACGTGAGGTCGCTGCGCGGCGGACGCCGCGGCCTGCTGGGCCGTACGGCGCCGCCGTTCGTGACGGGCCTGGACCTGGACCGGGGAGAGCCCCGCTGGCAGTGGGAGCACGCCGCGCTCGCCGGCCTGCGGCCGGCCCTGACCCCCGACACGCTGGCCCTCCCGCTCCCGGAGTTGACGGGCGTCGCCCTCCCCTAGGCCGCCCAGGTTCCGGGTGCGTGGGTACGGAAGCCCCCATAACCTCCCAAATGTGACTGCGTCGAGAACACGCGCAACCGCCGGGATATCCGTACGGACCGGGCTGGCCCTCGCCGCCGCGCTGCTGGCGTTCGGCGGGTGGGGGGTCGCCGGGGCGCCGCCCGCCCGGGCCGAGGATCCCGTCACCCTGTCCGCGCAGGGGCAGATCACCGACCGCGTGGGGGCGCTGGGCGACCGGAAGCCCGCCGTCGCGGCGGCGCTGGACAAGCTGTACGCCGACCACCGGATCCAGCTGTTCGTCACGTACGTGCACGACTTCTCCGGCCGTTCCGCGCAGAGCTGGGCGGACGCCACCGCGCAGAAGAACGGCCTCGGCCGGAACGACCTGCTGCTGGCGGTGGCGACGGGCGCCCGCCAGTACGCCTATTCGGCCGATGTGGACTCCGGTTTCACGCCGGAGCAGCTCGCGACGGTCGCCCGCACCGCCATCGAGCCCGCCCTGAGGCAGAACGACTGGGCGGGCGCGGCCATCGGTGCCGCCAACGGCTACGGCGCGGTGCTCGGCGGGCAGCCCGTCCCGGTGCCGACGATCACGCCCGGCGAGCCCGACCCCGGGGGCGGGCAGAGCGGCGGGAGCGGGGCCGGGGACTTCGTGCTGCCGGTGGTCGTCGTCGGCGCGGCCGGGGCCCTGGGGGTGTACGCGTACACCCGCCGCAAGCGCGGCGGGGGCGGCGGACGCGGTACGACGACGGTCCATCCGGGCTGGGACGGCGCCAGGGCGGAGCCGACGCCGCTGCCGGAGCTGGACGGCCGGGCCAAGGCGCTGCTGGTGGAGACCGATGACGCGCTCCGCACCAGCACCGAGGAACTGGGTTTCGCCACGGCCCAGTTCGGCGAGGAGGCGGTGGCGGCCTTCACCGGGGCCGTCGAGTACGCCAAGGACGAGCTGACCCACGCCTTCCGGCTGCGCCAGCAGCTGGACGACGCCTACCCGGAGGACGACGCCACGCGGCGCCGGATGCTGGAGGAGATCGTGGCGCGCTGCACGGAGGCGAACCGGCGGCTCGACGCGGAGTCGGCGGACTTCGACCGGCTGCGGGACCTGGAGAAGAACGCCTCGCGGGCCCTGGCGGCGGTGGAGGCGCGGTTCGGCGCGCTGAGCGGGCGGACGACGACCGCCGGGGCGACCCTGACGGCGCTGGCGGGCCGCTACGCGGACTCCGCGTCGGCGCCGGTCGCCTCCAACGCCGCCCAGGCCGAGGACCGGCTGCTGTTCGCGACCACCCATCTCGGCGAGGCGCGGACGGCGGTCGGCGCCGGGGACAACGGCGCGGCGGCCGTGCACGTGCGGGCGGCGGAGGGAGCGGTGGACCAGGCGGCGACCCTGGTGGACGCGGTCGAGCGGCGGGCCCGGGAGCTGGCGGAGGCGGCCGGGAAGCTGCCGGGCGCCCTGACCGGGACGGAGGACGACCTCGCCGACGCCCGCGGGCTGCTCACGGGTACCGCGGAGGGTTCCTCCACCGGCGACCTGCGGGGCCGGATCGGCCGGGCCGAGTCCGTCCTGGCCGATGTGCGCCGGGAGGAGGCGGCCGGCCGCTACGACCCGATCGACGCCCTGCGCCGGATCGAGGAGGCCGACGCGGCCCTGGACGAGGCGCTGGCCGGGGCGCGCGAGCGGGAGGGCGGGCGGCAGCGGGCGGCGGCCCTGCTGGACCAGGCCCTGCTGTCGGCCCGCAGTGCGATCGGCGCGGCGACGGACTACGTCACCACCAGCCGGGGCGCGGTCGGCAGCCAGGCCCGCACCCGGCTGGCGGAGGCGCAGCGGCACCTGGAGCGGTCGGCGTCCCTGGCCGCCCAGGACCCGGCGGGCGCCCTCGCGGAGGCGCAGCGGGCGGACTCCCTGGCACGGCAGGCGCAGCAGCTGGCGGAGCAGGACGTACGGGCCTACCGGAACCCGTACGCCGACGGGCGCTCCGGCGGCGGCCGGGGCGGGGCGGTGCTCGGCGGGATCCTCCTCGGCGAGATCCTCCGCGGCGGCGGGGGCTTCGGGGGCGGGCGGGACGCCGGTTTCGGGGGCGGGGGTTTCGGGGGCGTGGGCGGCGGCCCCGGTTCGTTCGGCGGGGGCGGCACCCGGGGGCGGATGGGCGGTGGCGGCCGCTTCTGAAGCCGCGTGGCCGCGGGCGCAGGACACGGACCCCTCACAGATCCCGTCAGGAGAGACCCGTCATGAGCAAGCAGACCATCCTCGGCCGTGTCACCCAGCTCGCCAGGGCCAACATCAACGCCCTGCTGGACCAGGCGGAGGATCCGCAGAAGATGCTCGACCAGCTGATCCGTGACTACACGAACAACATCTCGGAGGCCGAGCAGGCGGTGGCGACCACCATCGGCAACCTGCGGATGCTGGAGGCCGACCACAAGGAGGACGTGGACGCCGCGGCCGAGTGGGGCGTCAAGGCCCTCGCGGCCAGCCGGAAGGCGGACGGACTGCGGGCGGCGGGGTCCACGCCGGACGCCGACAGGTTCGACAACCTCGCGAAGGTGGCCCTCGGCCGGCAGCTGCGGTCGGAGAAGGAGGCGCGGACGGCGGAGCCGGTCATCGCCGCCCAGACGGAGGTGGTGGACAGGCTCAAGGCGGGCCTGGACTCGATGAAGGACAAGCTGACGGACCTCCAGGCCAAACGTGACGAGCTGGTGGCGCGCGCCAGGACCGCGCAGGCCCGGAACACGATGCTGGACGCGGTCAAGAACATCGACGTCATGGACCCGACCAGCGACCTCCACCGCTTCGAGGAGAAGGTCCGCCGCGAGGAGGCCATGGCGATGGGCAGGCAGGAGCTGGCCGCCTCCTCCCTGGACGCCCAGTTCGAATCGCTGGAGGACCTGGGCAGGACCTCGGAGGTCGAGGCCCGCCTCGCCGCGCTCAAGGCCGGCACGGCCGGCCGGGCGGCATAGTCCCCCGCGCCGTCACAGCCCGGCGAGGAAGGCCCGGACGGCGGACTCGACCCCGGCCGGGTCCTGGAGCTGGACGAAGTGGTCCGCCTCCAGCGTCACGCAGGCCGTCCCGGGCCGCCGCCGCGCCATCGCGGCGGCCTGCTCGGCGGGCAGGGCCTGGCTGTTGCGTCCGTTGACGAGCAGGGCCGGGCAGTCACTGCCGAGCCACTGCTTCCAGTGGTCGCCGCGCACGTGACCTTCGGAGTCCAGGGTGTCGAGGGGGTGCGAGGACAGCCGCCAGCCTTCGCCCCCGGGCAGCGGGCGCATCCCGAGCGCGAGCATCGGGCCCACCGGACCGCAGGCGGCGACGAGTTCCTCCCGGGTGGGGGCGGTGTAGGGCAGCCGGGCCAGGAAGGCGAGCGGGCCGGGCTCGCGGTGCGGGATGTCGACGGGGGCGTCGAGGTTGACGAGCGCGGAGACCAGCCCGGGCCGTTCGGCGGCCAGGTGGTAGGCGTTGATCCCGCCGAGCGAGTGCCCGACGAGCGGGACGGGTCCGAGGCCGAGGTGCTCCAGCAGCGCGGCCAGGTCGGCGAGGTAGCCGGCCCGGGTGTACGCCCCGGCCCGGTCGGAGTCCCCGTGCCCGCGCTGGTCGGGGGCGATGACCCGCCACCCGTCGCCCAGCGCGTCGGCCAGGTGCGCGAACGAGGCGCCTTCCGACAGGTGTCCGTGCAGCGCGACGAGCGGGCGGCCCGCGCCGCCGAAGTCCAGGTACGACAGCCGGCGTCCGTCGATGGTCAGTTCGGAGCGGACGGGCTGCTGCGGGCGGTTCATGGCGGTCTCCCCCGTGTCGGGCTGCGGCGGTCGGTCTCGACACAACGGACTATACGCACGTCTATGACAGTTGTTCAATACGCTTGTATAGATCGATGTCCGCGGAATCCCCGCCCGGCCGGACCCGGCGACGGCAGGCGGTGGCTCCGGGCCGCACCGCGGGTCCGGAGCGCGGCGGCCGCCGGCGGCCGGCTCTGCGCCCCGGGCTCGCGGGTCAGCCGTACATGCTCAGCAGCTGCTCCGCGGAGAGTTCGGTGACGGTCTCGCCCGGCGCTCCGGGCATGGGGAGGGGGAGTTCGAACCAGACCGTCTTGCCGCGGTGGGTGCGGCGGGTGCCCCAGCCGGCGGAGAGGAGGCCGACGAGCTGGAGGCCGCGGCCGCCCTCGTCGGTGTCCCGGGCCCGGCGGCGGCGGGGCTGGGCCAGGTTCGCGTCCCACACCTCGCACACCAGGGTCCGGTCCAGCAGCAGGCGGAGCCGGATCTCGCCCTCCCCGTACCGCAGGGCGTTCGTCACCAGCTCGCTGACCAGCAGCTCCGTGGTGTCGAGCAGACCCTCCAGGCCCCACGCCGGCAGCTTCGCGCGGGCCAGTTCCCGGGCCCGGCCCACCGAGCGGGCCTCGCGCGGCAGCTGCCAGTCGCCGACCGCGTCCACCGGCAGCCCCTGCACCCGCGCCATCAGCAGGGCGATGTCGTCCTCTCCGTGCCGGGTGTGCAGGGTGTTCAGGACGTGGTCGCAGATCTCCTCCAGCGGCCGGGCCGGATCCGCGACCGCCTCCCGCAGCCCGCGCAGCCCCTCCTCCAGGGGGTGGTCGCGGGACTCCACGAGCCCGTCCGTGTACAGGGCCAGCAGCGCCCCCTCGGGGAGTTCCACCTCCACCTCCTCGAAGGGTTCGCCGCCCACCCCGAGCGGCATCCCGGTCGGGATCTCCAGCAGCAGGCCGGGGCGCGGCGGCCCGCCCTCCTCGGCCGGTTCGACCAGCACGGGCGGCATGTGGCCCGCGTTGGCGATGGTGCAGCGCCGGGTCACCGGGTCGTAGACGGCGTACACGCAGGTGGCGAGGTACACCTCGGAGCGGTCGGCGTCGTGTGCGTGCAGGGCCGCGCGCGAGGCCTGCTGGGAGCCGCCCCCCGCGGCGCCCGGGGGACCCCCGTGGGCGCCGAGGCCGCGGGCCACCTCGTCGAGGGCGGTGAGCACCTCCGCCGGTTCCAGGTCCAGCAGCGCCAGGGTCCGTACGGCGGTGCGCAGTTCGCCCATGGCGACGGCGGCCCGCAGTCCGCGCCCCATCACGTCGCCGACGACCAGGGCCGTGCGGTGCCCGGGGAGCTCGATGACGTCGAACCAGTCGCCGCCGACCTCGGTGGCCGCGTTCCCCGGCAGGTAGCGGCAGGCGATGTCCAGTCCGGCCGCCTCCGGGTCGCCCGGGGGCAGCAGGCTGCGCTGCAGGATCAGGGCGCGCTCGTGCTCGCGCCGGTAGAGGCGGGCGTTGTCGATGCAGACGGCGGCGCGCGCGGCCAGTTCCACCGCGACGGCCCGGTCCCGTTCGCCGAAGGGCTCGCTGCCCTTCGTGCGGGAGAACTGGGCGAGGCCCACCACCGTGTCGTGGGCGACCATCGGGACGATCAGCGTGGACTGCACCAGCCCGTCCGGCGCACCCCCCTCGATCAGCCGGGGGCGCGCCGTGCGCAGGGCCAGCGCCCCGGGCGACGCCGCCGGATAGCGGTGGGTCTCCCCTACGGAGACCAGCGGGCCGGGCCCCGACAGCGGTGCGTCGGACACCGCGGAGGCGAAAGCCACCCGCCGCAGCGGCGCGGACGGGGCCCGGCCGGCCCCCTGGCCGGGCAGCGAGGGCATCCCGGGGCCCTGCGGGCGGGCGGGCCGGTCGTCGTCGCCGAGCAGGAGCCCTTCGTAGAGGTCGACGGCGGCCAGGTCGCAGAAGCCCGGGACGGTGACGTCGAGGAGTTCGCGGGCGGTGGTCTCCAGGTCGAGGGAGTTCCCGATCCGGTGCCCGGCCTCGTTGAGCAGGGCGAGGTTGCGCCGCACCCCGGCGGCCTCGCGGGCGGCGAGGTGGCGGCGGGTGACGTCGGTGCCGAGGCCGGCGATACCGATCGGACGGCCGGTGCCGCCGTGCACGCGGTAGAGGTTGATGGACCAGTGCCGGTGGTCCCGGCTGCCCGGGGCCGCGCCGGTGATCCGCAGGTCGGTCACGGACTCGCCGGTCTCCAGCACCCGGCGCAGGGCCTCGGCCATCCGGTCGGCCTCGTGCGGCGGCAGGTAGTCGTGCACGGTCCGGCCGCGGTGCTCCTCCGCCGACCCGCCGAAGACGGTCGCGAAGCGACGGTTGGCGCGCTGCACGGTCAGGTCCGTGCCGAAGAGCAGGAACCCGAAGGGAGATTGGCCGAATATGGCCTGCGAGGCGGCGAGGTCGGACTCGATGCGCCGCAGCGCGCGCACGTCGACGACGACGCACAGCGCGGCCCGTTCGGCGGTCTCGGTCTGGGTCGGCATCACATAGATCTCGGCCACGCCGTGCTCGCCGTCACCACCCGGGATACGGAAGGGGACCAGGCCGGTCCACTCCTTGCCGTCGAGGATCTCCGCGACCCTGCGGTGCCCGCCGGCGCGCAGCTCCGGCGGCATGAAGGCGTCCACCGGATCGCGCCCCACCGCCTGGGCCGCGGTGAGCCCGAACAGCTCTTCCGCGCGCAGACTCCACTGATCGATGAGCCCGTCGGACCCGATCGAGAAAGAAGCGACCTTTATGTAGTCATATATCGAGCCAGGCGGGCTGCTGTGCCACAAGGAGTCGTGCCACGTCTCCCCGGGCACTCGGGCCTGATGTGCCTGCGCAGGTATCTCGCTCACGCGACCGTCCCCTCCAGCTCACCGCAACCGGACCGGCCATGACCGAAGTATTCAGCACCACGGCCCCG
This sequence comes from Streptomyces sp. M-16, assembly GCF_052114405.1. Taxonomy (NCBI): domain Bacteria; kingdom Bacillati; phylum Actinomycetota; class Actinomycetes; order Kitasatosporales; family Streptomycetaceae; genus Streptomyces; species Streptomyces sp. M-16. The sequence goes on from NZ_JBFRER010000050.1 coordinate 8,235, forward strand.
CACGGCACGGCGTTCACGATCACAAAAGGGTCCCGTTGTTTTCCGGCCACGCCCAGTGGGTCTCCACCGGACGTCCTCCGGGAGACCCTCTGCCGCCCTTCACCTTGTTACTCACCAGGAAGAGCCAACTCGAACCACACGGTCTTGCCCGACTTCCCGTGACGGGTTCCCCAGCGCTGCGCCGAGACGGCGACCAGATGCAGTCCGCGCCCGCCCTCGTCGTCCGGTTGCGCGACCCGTTCGCGGGGTGGATCCGGAAGCGGATCGGAAACCTCCACCAGCAGGGCGGGGCCTCCGGCCAGACCGGGGGTGGCGGGACGGCGCCGTACCAGACGGACCCCGATGGGACCGGAGGCGTAGCGCAGGGAGTTGGTCACCAGCTCGCTGACCAGCAGGACGGTCACGTCGCCCACGGAATCCAGCCCCCACGAGCGAAGGGTGCCGCGCACGGCGTGGCGGGCGGTGCGGACGGCACCGGGCTCGGCGGGGAAGGCCCACTCGGCGCATTCACCGTCTGTGTCGATCACGCCGATCACTTCCCGGGCCACCAGCGACCCCAGTCCGGTTCGTCGGGGACGAAAGAGGGACGAGATAGGGACTAATAGCGACATACCCGATATTTGAGGCGTCGTACCACCCGATCCCGCCCGATCCCCCGGGCACCGGCGCACTGTGGCGCAGACGGCCTACAGCGTGCGCTTCATGCGCCCCGGCGCGCCCCGTCGCGCAGCCGCCGGCCCGCTTCGGCGACGGCCGGGCGGTCCTGGTCGAGCCAGTCCACCGAGTCCAGCTCGTGCGGCCCGAGCCAGCGCAGCTCGTCGTGGTCCTCCAGCGGCTCGGGCTCCCCCGAGAGCAACCGCGCCGTCCACACGTGCAGGACGAGCCCGGGCCTCACCGGCCACTCCCCCGGAATCCGCTCCACCGCCTCGGTCTCGACGCCGAGCTCCTCACGGAGTTCGCGCACCAGCGCCTCGGGGACGGACTCGCCGGGCTCGGTCTTCCCGCCCGGGAGCTCCCACCGGCCCGCGACCTCGGGGGGCGCACTGCGCCGGGCGGCCAGCAGTCGCCCGTCATGACAAAGGGCTCCGCCCACAACCACACGTACGGTCATGAGCGGAGCCTATGCCAGTGCCGACTGTCAGTTCATCGTGGCAGTCTGGCTGCCCTGTTCGATCCGCTCGACCCAGTAGAGCTGCTTGTGTCCCCGGTCGTCGAGGCTGTCGACGACCTTCTGGGCCTCGGCCCGGGTGGGGTACCGGCCCACCCGGTAGCGGTTGCCGTTGTCGTCCTGACGTATGACCAGCCATGGAAGCAGGGCACCGCTGTCGTTCATCGCGCTTCACCCTCCGCCGATGTACATGCCCAGGAAACCGCATTGCGCATATGCCGGAGCTTACGCCCGACCTTTACTCAGCGGATACGGTTTTTCACAAAGAGGTACCTAGGGGGCGTACGCATCCGGCCAGGCGTACGAGCGGGCCGTGCGCGCCGGTTCGGACCGGGCGCACGGACGGTCTCGGCAGGGCCACCGGCCCGGCCCCGGCCCCTTGCGGCAGACGTCCCCGCAGGTCGCGTCGAGGGAACGGCGCACAAACGAACGGACCGGCCCCGACCGCGCGGGCGGCCGGCGACGCCCGGGGGCTCGTACGCCGTCTCTCACACGGCTCGGGCAGGGGTCGCGGCGCCGTCCGCGACCTCCGCGTCCGGGCCGTTGGCGGTGTTCGGCCTGGCCACGGAGCACGTCCCGCCCGCCGCCCAGGCGATCAACGGGCGCCGGAGCAGGGCGAGTCGGCGGCTATGAAGGCGGAAGGGGCCTCGGTGCGGGTGCCGAAGAGGCCGGAGAAGGCGGGCATCGAGACGGTGGAGGCGATCACCATCGCGCCGAAACCCGCCGGGTTGACGGCATGCGGGCAGGCCCGCTCGAACTCGACGCAGGGCGGGCCGAGTCCGAGCCGCTTGTCGATCACGAGGCCGGCGGCCACGGCGGCGGGCGGCGCGGGCCCCCGGCGGGATTCCGGGAAGGGTCCGGCCGGGGGCGGGGTCCCGGGGAAGGCTCGGCCGGGGGCGAGTCCCGGGGAGGGCCCGGCCGGGGGCGGGTCAGCGGACGGGCAGGTGGTACGAGAGGCGGTAGCGGTCCGCCGGGACGACCACGTCCGCCGTCTCCACCGCCCGCCCCGACGCGAAGTACGTCCGGCTCACGACCAGGACCACGTGCCCCGGGACGCCGCCCAGCGACATGCTCTCCTCGGCCAGGCCGGGCCGGGCGCCGACCTCCTCGACCACGTTGTCCACGACAACGTCGATCGCCGCCATCCGGTCCACCACCCCCGAGCCCCCGAGCGGCCCCTCCTCGGGCAGCATCACCGGGGTGCGGCCCGTCACGGCCAGCGGCTCCCAGGAGGTGGACAGCATCATCGCCTCGCCCGCGTCGCGGAAGACGTACCGGGTGCGCATGACGCGGTCGCCCGGTTCGATGCCCAGCCGCTTCGCGATCTCCGCCGGTGCGCCGGTCTGCTCACTGCTGGACTCCCACGTGCCGCGGGCGCCCGCCTCGGCCTGCTCCTGCCGGAACGGGGTCGAGACGCCGCCCGTGCGGTAGCCGGAGCGGGCGACCCGCCGCGGGACCGGCTGTTCGCGCACGTACGTGCCGGACCCGGAGCGGCCCTCGACCAGCCCCTCCGCCATGAGGACCTTGCGGGCCTCCAGCGCGACCGTGTCGGAGACCCCGTACTCCTCGCGGATCCGGGCCTGCGAGGGGAGCCGGGCGTGCGGGGGCAGGGACCCATCGACGATCTTCCGCCGCAGATCCCCGGCGACGCGCAGATAGGCCGGCTGCTCACCGAAAGTCACGGGCCACTCCCATCAGGTTGACAGACAGCTACACCCTGGCAACCCACCGTTGAAGTGCGCAAGCACGGGCCAGAGTTTCACTCGAAGTGATGAAGCCTGGTCACTCAAACCCGTTACCGCGCGTTACCCGCGAGGCCTCAGGCCGATTCCGACCAGGACCCGCGCCCCGAGCCCCCGCCCGAGTCTCCCGGGAACTCCTCAAGCCACTCCGGAACCCGGGTCGACAATCCGTACGCACCCCGCAGCGCCTTCTCCGTGTCGATCCTCGTGGCCCCCAGTGCCGCGTCCCACGCTCGCTGGAACTCCTCCGCCTTCCCCGCCCGCGCGGCCCGCTGCCACTGCTCGCGCGCCGCCTCGACCTCCTTCAGCAGGGCTTCCGCCGCCGGACCCACTCCCGGCCGGCCCGCGACCCCCTGGAGCAGCCCGGCCTCCGCGCCCAGTGCCCCGTCGACCTCGCGCGCCCACGACCGGTACTCCGCCAGCGCCACGCCGAGCTCCTGCCGGGGATGGTCGCCCAGCACCTGGTCGGACTCGTTCAGCACGCTCAGCAGGGCCACCTGATCGACCGTGAGCATGCCGGAGTCCTTGCGCAGACTGCCCCGGTGCTCCCGGCCGGAGGTGCCGATCACGCACAGGAGCCCGTGGTCGCCGTCGCGCCAGGTCTCGCCCGTGGGGGCGAAGTAGAACATCTCCGCGTACGGGGGCAGCGCCCACGTGTCCATCGCGTACGCGTCCTGCGCCTTCCAGCACGCCCGCGCCGCCGCCTCCTTGAGCTGCGTCGTGCCGGGGGAGCCCGTGAGTCCGAGGGGGCCGGTCGAGGTCACCTCGGCGTCGTGCACCCGCTCGCAGCCGATGCGGTGGATCAAGGGTTCCTCGTCGAGGAGGTCACTGCCGGGGACGTTGAAGCAGTCGCCCGCGCGCAGTTCGTCGATGCCCGTCAGCTCGCCCTCGACGCGCGCCGGCTCCTCCGCCGGGCCGAGCCGCCCGAGGACGGTCCCTCCGTAGCGGCCCGCGCCGAAGACGAGTACCGCCGTCATCGCCACGGAGACCACCAGTCCCACGACCGCCAGCGCCCTGCCGCGCTCCCCCTTGCGCGCGACCTGCACCAGCGCCACGACCCCGAAGACGATGCCGAGGGGCGGCAGGCACAGCAGCCCGACCAGCAGGGAGGCGAGGGCGAACCCGTTGAGGGCCGGCCGCAACGGCCCCCGGCCCATGAGTGGCTGGTGCGGGGGCGGGGTGCTCACGGGGCGAGGTGCTCCATCAAGGGGGATGCGGGGAAGGGGCGAACGAACGCGCGAAATAGTACGCAGCGAGCCCTCCGCGCAGACGAACACCCCCTCTCACCTTCGGGCGCCAGGAGACAGGTTCGCGGGGCCGGGACCCTGACTAGGGTGGTTCACATGGCGATTCGCGCTGTGGTGTTCGATGTCGGAGAGTGCCTGGTCGACGAGACCCGGGAGTACGGCACATGGGCGGACCGGCTCGGCATCCCGAGGCACACGTCTGCCGCGATGTTCGGCGCCGTCATCACCCAGGGCCGCGATTACAGGGACGTGTTCCAAGAGTTCCGTCCCGGCTTCGACCTCACGGAGCAGCGGGAGGCTCGCGGGGCAGCCGGGAAACCGGAATGGTTCGGCGAGGACGACCTCTACCCCGACGTACGGCCGGCACTGGCGGCCCTGCGGGCGGCCGGACTGTGGCTGGGCATCGCGGGTCATCAGACGGTCCGCGCCGGCGGGCTGCTGCGCGACCTGTTCACCACCGACGTGGACCTCATCGGCACGTCCGACGACCGGGGCGCCAGCAAGCCGGACATCACCTTCTTCGAGCGCGTCGCCGACGTCGTCCCGTTCGCCAACGACGAGATCCTGTACGTCGGCGACCGTGTCGACAACGACCTGCGCCCCGGCGCAGCCGCAGGCATGCACACCGCGCTGATCCGCCGGGGCCCATGGGCCACCATCCAGTGGAACACTCCCGAAGCCCTCAAACTGCCGACGTTCCGGATCGAGAGCCTGGAAGAGCTGCCCGCCCGGATCGTCGACTTCAACTCGCAAGAGCGTTGACCACAGGCCCCCAGTCGTAAAGACGGTCGTCGAGGTCTCGAACGTACTGCTCGTGCTGCCACGGGATGAGTGCACGCCGTACGGCCCGGATGCGTTCCATCCCCGTGGCGGACCAGTGCTGTTCGAGCAGGTCGATCGCGTGGAGCGCGTACTCGGCCGCAGCTTCCGGGCTCTCGGCCGCCGCCTCGACGGCCCCCAGGTCCCCGAGGATCACCGTCTGCTGCTTCTCCGCGTCCGACGGGAGTTCTTCCAGTGCTCGGAGCAGCGTTGCCCGGGCCTGCGGAAGGTGCCCGGCCACGAGCTGGGTGTTGCCTTTGAACGCAGCCGGCCGGACGGATGAGAACCAGTCCATCCACTCGGGGTTGCAGTGCTCGCTGCCGGCTGCGAGCACCTCCTCGGCACGGGTGATGAGGTTGAGGGCTGCGCGTGTGTCGCCGCAGCGTGTTGCGCACTCGCCGCACCCGTGGCCCGGCTCGTGGAGGAGTTGATCGCGGCCGGGGAGGGGCTGCGCGCCGAGCTCGACCGCGCGCCGGCCGGCCGGCGGACCGAGCGCGCGGGGGCCGCTCTGACCGAGTGGGCGTACTTCGTCAGCGCGGGGCCCCTCCGCGCCGACGACCACGGGCGGTGGAACTACGCGCGCGGCCTGGCACGGTTCGTCCGGACCCTCGCTGCGGCTTCGAGCGGGCGGTGACCGAGCTCGGCCGGCAGGCTGCCTATGTGCTGATCACACTCGGCATCTTCGCCCTCATCGTGATCGGCATCCGCTGACCCGCTCTTTCCTGCACACGCCCCAGGGAGAGGATCGGGGCCGCACCGCACCGGCCGCCCGGACACAACCGCAGATGGGGCCCGCTTTCGAACCGGACCCCATCTGCTCTCTCACTGTGCGGGATTCACGAAGTGCCCGCCCGGTCGTCCGGGCGGGGTTCACCTCAGAACTGCAGGGCCCAGGAGTCGATCTTCCCGGTGTCCGCACCGGCGAGGTCGGCGACCCGCAGCTTCCAGACCCCGTTGGCCACCTCGGAGGAGGCGTTCACCGTGAAGGTCTGGATGATGTCGTCCGCGCTGCCGCCGGTGCGGTTGCGCAGGTTGTAGACGGTGCCGTCGGGGGCGACGAGGTCGACCTTGAGGTCACCGACGTACGTGTGCTTGATGTCGACGGGCACGCTCAGCGTCGCCGGGGCGTTGCCGGAGATCCCGCTGACGGTGATGGGCGACTCGACGGTGGAGTTGTCGTTGATCGCGTAGTCGGCGGTGTTCTCGAAGCGGGTGCCCGGGTTCGGCGGGGTGGTGCCGGCGCCCACGTTCAGCAGGCGGTTCGGGGAGCCCGTGCCGGGGCCGGTCACGACGTTCGGGGTGGCCGCCGCGACGAGGGCGTCACGGACCTGCGCCGGGGTGCCGGCCGGGTTCTGGGAGAGGTAGAGGGCCGCTGCGCCGACGACGTGCGGGGTGGCCATCGAGGTGCCCGAGATGGTGTTCGTGGCGGTGTCGCCGGTGCCCCACGAGGAGGTGATGGAGGTGCCGGGGGCGAAGACGTCCAGGATGGAGCCGTAGTTGGAGTAACTGGCCTTCGCGTCCGTGTTGGTGGTGGCGCCGACGGTGATGGCCTCGGCGACGCGCGCCGGGGACTTGGTGGAGGCGTCGGTGGACTCGTTGCCCGCGGCGACGCCGTAGGTGATGCCGGAGGCGATCGAGTTGCGCACGGCGGTGTCCAGCGCGGAGTCCGCCCCGCCGCCGAGCGACATGTTGGCCACGGCGGGCTTGACCGCGTTGCGGGTCACCCAGTCGATGCCGGCGACGACCTGGGCGGTGGTGCCGGAGCCGTTGTTGTCGAGGACGCGGACGCCGACGATCTTCGCCTTCTTCGCCACGCCGTACGTGGTGCCCGCGACGGTGCCGGCCACGTGGGTGCCGTGGCCGTGGCCGTCCTGGGCGGTGTTGTCGTTGTCGATGGCGTCGTAGCCGTAGGAGGCGCGGCCGCCGAGGTCCTGGTGGGTGATCCGGACACCGGTGTCGATGATGTACGCCGTCACCCCCTCCCCGGCCTTGTCCGGGTAGGTGTAGCTCTGGTCGAGGGGGAGCGCGCGCTGGTCGATGCGGTCCAGGCCCCAGGACGGCGGGGTCGGCTGGGTGGCGTCGACGGTGAAGACGCGGTTCTGCACGACCGACTTGACGGCCGGGTCGGCGGCGAGCTTCCTGGCCTGCGCCTCGGAGACCTCGACGGAGTAGCCGTTGAGGGCCGCGCTGTAGGTCCGGTCGATCCTCGCCCCGTACCGCTTGGCGACGGCCTTGCCGCTGTCGGCGGTGGAGCGGGCCGCGGAGTCGTCCAGGGTCACGATGTAGCTGCCGGGGATGGACCCGGCGGCCCCCGCGTTCTCGATGACGCCCTGCGCGCCGCGGTCGGCCGCCGAGGCGGGTAACGCGGCGGCGGTGCCGAGCGCGAGGGCCAGGACGGCGATCGCGCTGACGCCGGCGGTCTTCCGGCGGGTGTGACGCATCACGGACATGTGAGGGTCCTCCTCATAGGCGGTGCGCTGCGGGGGGCTGTGCGGGGGTTCGAGCGGGGGGTCGAGCGGGAATCCGGAGGGCCCGTCCGAGACACTTTTAAGCATGCTCATGACAATGCATTGAGCCCAACGGGCCGTCGCCTCCGAAAGGTTGACCCACCCGTGCGCCGTCCCACAAGAGGACAACGGACGCGTAACATCCGTGCCATATACCGGCCATGAACGAGCAAAGGTGGTCCGCACGTGACGCATGCACTCCCTGGTTACCTTTGCCCCGAGGACGGCACGCGCGCGGACGTGCGGACCGCGCCGTGGTGCTGCCCCCTGTGCGGAGGTCCGTGGGACCTCGACTTCACGCCCGATCCGGCCGCCCCGCTGGAACCGGCGGCCGGGCCCCCCTCCCTGTGGCGGTACGCGCCCGTACTGCCACTGCCGGGGGCGTTCTCCGTCTCCCTCGCGGAGGGGCACACCCCACTGGTCCCGCTCGCGGAGCGGATTCACGCCAAACTCGACTACCTGATGCCGACGTTGTCCTTCAAGGACCGGGGCGCGGTGATGCTCGCCGAACTGGCCCGGCGACTGGGTCCGGAGCGGGTGATCGCGGACAGCAGTGGCAACGCGGGGACCTCGGTGGCGGCGTACTGCGCGCGGGCCGGGCTGAGTTGTGAAGTTTTCGTGCCCGAGGGCACCTCGGCGAAGAAGACGGAACAGATGCGGGCGCACGGGGCGGCCGTACGGATCGTCCCCGGCGGGCGCGAGGCCACAGCGGAGGCCGCCCGCGCCGCGGCGGACGCGCCGGGGGTCTTCTACGCGAGCCACGTCTTCAACCCCTACTTCCTGCACGGCACGAAGACGTACGCGTACGAGATCTGGGAGGCGCTCGGCGGCCGCCTCCCCGACGCCCTCGTCGTCCCCGTCGGCAACGGCACGCTGCTGCTGGGCGCGGCGCTGGCCGTGGAGGAACTGGCCCGGCGCGGGGTGCGGGCGCCCGCGCTGATCGCGGTGCAGGCGGAGGCGGTGTCCCCGCTGGCGGCCGCCTTCGCGGCGGGCGCGGAGGACGCGGAGCCGGTGCCCCAGCTCCCCACCCTGGCGGAGGGCATCGCGATCCCGGCGCCGCCGCGGGCCCGGCAGATCCTGGCGGCGGTCCGCAAGTCCGGCGGGACCTTCCTGACGGTCCCGGACGACCGGCTGCGCGAAGCCCAGCGGGACCTGGCCCGGCGCGGCCTGTTCGTCGAGCCGACGGCGGCGGCCTGCTGGGCCGCGGTCGGCCCCGACGCCCCGGGCGACCCGCTCCAGGGCCGCACGGCGGTCCTCCCCCTGTGCGGCGCGGGAGCGAAGACGGGCCTGGCCGCCTGACCCTGACGGACTCCCGCCGGACCATCCGGATCGGCGGGAGCCCGGCCGACGGCGAAGCCTGACCCGGCGGGGCGCGAGCGGCGGGGGGCCGACCGGCGGAGCCCGACCGGCGGAGCCCGACCCGCGCAGCCCGACCAGCCAGGCCCGACCGGCCAAGCCCGACCGGCGGAACCCGACTCGCGCAGCCCGACCGGCCAAGCCCGACCGGCGGAACCCGACTCGCGCAGCCCGACCGGCGAGGAGACCGGCAGCGCCCGACCGGCGGAACCCGACTCGCGCAGCCCGACCGGCCAGACCCGACCGGCGGAACCCGACCCGCGCAGCCCGACCGGCGAGGAGACCGGCAGCGCCCGACCAGCCAGACCCGACCGGCAAAACCCCGACCGGCGGAGCCTGACCGGCGGAACCCGACCGGCGAGGAGACCGGCAGCGCCCGACCAGCCAGACCCGACCGGCAAAACCCCGACCGGCGGAGCCTGACCGGCGGAACCCGACCGGCGAGGAGACCGGCAGCGCCCGACCAGCCAGACCCGACCGGCGGAGCCCGGCCGGCGGCCGTGGACGCCGGACGTGGACGGCGGGAATTCGCCAGCCTCCGCCCGTCCAGTCTGCTGGACTGGGGTCATGACCACGACAGCCGACCTCGCCGCACGGGCCACCGCCTTCGCCCGCCTGCACACCCCCGCCGCCCCCCTCGCCCTCGCCAACGTCTGGGACGTCGCCGGCGCCCGCATCGCCCTCGCCGCCGGCGCGCCCGCCGTGGCCACCACCAGCGCCGGCGTCGCCTGGTCCCTCGGGGCGCCCGACGGCGACGCCCTCGCCCGGGACCGGGCCCTGGACCTGATCGCCCGCGTCGCCGCCGCCGTCCCCGTCCCCGTCACCGCCGACATCGAGGGCGGCTTCGGCGCGGACGCCACCGCCGTCGGGGAGACCGTCACCGGGGTGCTGGCCGCCGGTGCGGTCGGCGTGAACATCGAGGACGGCGACCGCGCGCCCGCCGAGCACGCGGAGCGCCTGGCCGCGGCGCGCGCCGCCGCCGACGCCGCCGGGGTCCCGCTGTACGTCAACGCCCGCGTGGACACCTACCTGCGCGGGCTCGGCGCACCGGAGGGCCGTCTGGAGGAGACCCTGACGCGGGCCGCCGCCTACCTCGCCGCCGGCGCCTCCGGCATCTTCGTCCCCGGCGTCCACGACCCCGCCGTCCTCGCCGAACTGGCCAAGGGCATCGACGCCCCGCTCAACGTGCTCGCCGGTCCCGCCACCCCGCCGGTCGCCGAACTCGGCGCGCTCGGCGTGGCCCGGGTCAGCCTGGGGTCCTGGGTGGCCGAGGCCGCGTACGCCGTCGTCCGGCGCGCCACCGAGGAGCTGCTCGCCGGCGGCACCTACGGCTCCCTCGCGCACGCGCTCCCGTACGGCGAGGTGAACGCCCTGCTCAAGGGGTGAGATACCGGGAAGCGTGCAGACGGCAACGACCATAGGATCCGGCCATGAGCACCCCGACCCCACTGGTGGGCGAGTCCGCGACCGCCCCGCGCCGCCGGATCAACGGCGCGGTGTGGACCGCCCTCGGCCTCGTGTACGTCGTCTGGGGCTCGACGTACCTCGGCATCCGGATCGTCGTGCAGACCATGCCGCCGTTCCTGTCCGCCGGGGTGCGCTTCCTCACCGCCGCACTGGTGCTGGCCGTCGTCGTCGCCTGCCGGTACGGGCCGGGCGCGCTGCGCGCGACCCGCTCGCAGATCGGCTCGGCGTTCCTGGTGGGCCTGCTGCTGGTGCTGGGCGGCAACGGCCTGGTGGTGCTGGCCGAGACCTCCGTGCCGTCGGGACTGGCCGCCCTGCTGGTGGCGGCGGTGCCGATGTGGCTGGTGGTACTGCGGGCCGCCACCGGGGACCGGCCGCCGGCGCGGACCCTGGCCGGGGTGCTGGTGGGGTTCGCGGGGCTGGCGGTGCTGACCAGCCCGGGGCTGAGCGGTGAGGTCCGGCTGTCGGGGGTGCTGCTGGTGCTGGCGGCCTCCGTACTGTGGTCGCTCGGCTCCTTCTCGGGGTCGAAGCTCCCGGCACCGGGCAACCCCTTCACCGGCAGCGTCTACCAGATGCTCGCGGGCGGCACGGGCGGGCTCCTGGTGGGGCTGCTGCGCGGGGAGCAGCACGGCCTCGACCCGGGCGCCTTCTCCACCGCCTCCTGGCTGGCGCTGGGCTACCTCGTGCTGATCGGGTCGGTCGTCGGTTTCACCGCGTACACGTGGCTGCTGCGGTCGGCGCCGCTCTCGCTCGTGTCCACGTACGCCTACGTCAATCCCGTCGTGGCGGTCGCGCTCGGTGCGCTGATCCTCGACGAGGCCCTGGCCTGGCCGATCGTGCTCGGCGGGGCGATCGTGGTGGCGGGGGTCGTCGTGATCGTCAGTACGGAACGCCAGAAGTAGCGGCCCCAGGGGCGTCGCGTCAGCCGCGGGCCGCCTGCTCGTAGAGGGCCTTGGCCTTCTCGTCGTAGAGCGCGGCGGTGGAGTCCACGTCCGTGTCGCCGCCGCTGAGCACCCCGATCAGCCGGCCCGGCTGTCCCGTGCCGCCCCGGTCGGCGATCCAGGGGCTGCCGCTGGTGCCCGTCCAGAAGCCCGCGCAGCTGATGTACAGCATGTCGGGGTCGTTCACGTCGTGGCGGGTCTGGGTGGTGCAGGAGACGGGCTTGTTCTGCGGGTTGTGCTCCGACTCCGGATAGCCGATCACGGTGACGTCCCGCTCGTACCCGGAGGTCCAGTCGGGCTTCGGCGCCTCCCCCGCGCCGACCCGCTGCTGCAGGCTGCGGCCGTCGTCGTCGGGCTCGATGGTGAGGAAGGCGAAGTCGGCGGTCTCGTCGCCCCACTTCGTCCAGCGTTCGTCCACGTGGATCGAACGGACCTTCCACACTCCGAGGGGCTGGGTGCCCGCGCCCTCCCCGGAGAAGGCGGGGGCGAAGGAGAGCTCGCCGATGGCGAGGCCGTCGTGGGCCACCTCGCCGACGTGTCCGTCCTCGCCGGCGGGGGCGACGCAGTGCGCGGCGGTGGCGACGACGTTGCCCCGGGGGCTGTCGACCACGCTCGCCGTGCACCAGTGCTCCCCGTTGGCCATGAGCACGCCGACCGTGGGGAAGGGATGCACCGCCTGGTCGCCCGACGCCTTGAGGAACACGACGGCGCACAGCGCCGCGATCCCCGCGGCGGCTGCCGCCGAGGCGCCCTTCACCACCGGGCTCATCGCACGGCGGGATCGGGCGTAGGTCCCTGCATCACCTTGCTGATCCACGCCAGGGAGCCCTCCCTCATGCCACGTACGTACGACTTCCCATTGTGCTCACCATCCTGGATCACCTGGAGGCGGGTGTGCACGGGGCCCTTCCCGTAGGTGCGCATGAAGCCCTCGGCCAGTTCGCGGCCGCTCTCCTTGGTCCCGATCTGGAAGTTCACGTAGACGTCCGGGCCGCCCTCCCTGATCAGCTTCTCGGCGAGCTTCTCGGGGTTGTTCGCGTCCATGGCCTGCCGGTTCCCCTTCCACAGCGGGGAATCGGGGACGATGTCGACCCCGCTGGCGATCACGGCCTTGAAGCGTTCGGGGTACTTCAGCACGTCCTTGAAGGCGCCGAACCCGCCCGAGGAGGAGCCCATGAAGGCCCAGCCGTCGCGGGAGGTGAAGGTGCGGAAATTGGCCTTCGTGAAAGCGGGGACGTCCTCGACCATCCAGGTGCCCATCTTGGGCTCTCCGGGGATGTCGGAGCCGTCGAAGTGGTGCTTGGTGTCGGCGTTGATCACCGGCATGACCAGGATGAAGGGCAGGCTGGCCCCGGCCTTGAAGCCGTCGGTCACGGCCTGCTGGAGACCGAGCCCCGGGCCGGTGCCCCAGTAGTTCTTGGGGTAGCCGCGCCCGCCCGGCAGGGAGATCAGCACGGGGAAGCCGCTCTTGGCGTAGCGCGGGTCGTCGTACTCCTTGGGCGCCCACACCCACACGTCGCCGGTGAAGCCGGACTTGGCCCCGGTCAGGGTGGTCATGCCGATCTGCGTGCCGTCCGGCAGCCTGCTGGTGCGCACGAACGCGGCCTTGGGGCCGGTCGGCATCAGCACCCCCGGCCGGATGTCCTGGGCGGCGGCCGACTCCTGGATCTTCCCGAAGGACACCGGGTCGCCCATGTCGGAGAAGAGCCCGAAGGCGTACGCCGCGCCGCCCCCGACGGCGAGGGCGAGCGCGACCGCACCGCCGATGAGGGCCCGGCGCAGGCGCTGGGGGCGACGGCCGCCCTCGGTCGTGGGGCCGCCGTCGCCTTGATGGTCATACTGCACGGATTCGTTCCCGTTCCTTCTCCGGCGCCCTGGTTGGGCACGGGTCGGACCGATAGGTCCCCCTTACACACCTGTACAGAGGTGTGAACGACCGTAGGGGTTGCCTGGGACCGGTGCGACGTGGCGAGGGCCACGTGGCGGACGGGCGTTCGGGTGGGGCGGGCGTCCGGGGTGGGACGGGTGTCCGGGGTGCGGTGGGCGTCCGGGGTGGGACGGGTGTCCGGGGTGCGGTGGGCGTCCGGGTGCGGTGGGCGTCCGGGGGGACGGGTGTCCGGGTGGGGCGCGTCAGCCGGCCTCGGGCTTCGGGCCCTTCAGCACCTTGCTGACCCACTCCAGCGAGCCTTCCTTCATGCCGCGCACGTAGTGCCAGCCGTTGTGCTCGCCGTTCTGGATGTCGCGGATGGTGGTCTTGACGGGACCCTTGCCGTACTCGCGCACGAACTTCGTCATCCGGTCCTTGCCGGTCTCCTTGGTGCCGACCTGGAAGTTGATGTAGACCTCGGGGCCGTTGGAGTCGATCAGCTTCCGGGCGAGCTTCTCCGGGTTGTTCGCGTCCATCTCGGCCTGGTGGCCCTTCCAGAGCGGGGAGTCCGGGGTGATCTCGCCGCCGCTGGCGATGACCGCCTTGAAGCGGTCCGGGTACTGCAGGACGGTCTTCATGCCCACGAAGGCGCCGGAGGAGGAGCCCATGAAGGCCCAGCCGTCGCGGGACTTGTACGTACGGAAGTTCGCGCGGGCGAAGTCCGGGACGTCCTCGGCCATCCAGGTGCCCATCTTGGGCTGGCCCGGTATGTCGGCGCCGTCGTAGTAGTACTTGTTGTCCGGGTTGAGCACCGGCATGATCACGATGAACGGCAGGCTGGTCCCGGCCTCGACGCCCTCGGCTATGGCCTTCTGGAGGCCGAGGCTGCGGTCGGCCCAGTAGTTCGTCGGGTAGCCGTTGCCGCCGGGGAGCGCGATCAGGACCGGGAAGGCGCTCTTGGCGTACTTCGGGTCGTCGTACTCCTTGGGGGCCCAGACCCAGACGTCACCCTCGAAGCCGGACTTGGCGCCCGTCAGGCGGGTCTTGGCTATGACGGTGCCGTCGTCGAGCTTGGCGGTCTGCTTGAAGTCGGACTTCGGGCCGGACGGCATGAGCACGTCCGGGTCGCCGGTGGGCTTGGGCGGGGCCACCGGGGCGGCGCTCGGGGACTTCTGCCCGGAGCCGCCGGACGCCGGGGCGGGCCGGTCGGCCGCCGGGCCGAAGCTGACGGCCTCGCCGTTGCCGGAGAACCACTCGTTCTTCCAGGCGGCGAAACCCCCGCCGCCGAGGAGCAGCGCGCAGGCCACGCCCGCGCCGATCCAGATCGCGCGCCGGGAGCGGCCCCGGCCCCGCCCCGGCTCGGGGTCGGGTCCGGACGGCTGCTGCGGGTACTCGTGCACGGACTTCGCTCCGAAGGGTCGGGGCTGCCCCGGGGCGGGGCAGAACGGCTGGACGGACATCCACTGGTCCTGATGTGCGAGTGTCCTGGAAAGTTCCGAATCCGCGCAAAAACAGGGGCGGAACTTCCGGTGGCCGCGCCCGGACCCCCCGGTCACCTCGGGGTCACTTCAGGGTGTCGAGCACCTCGGCGCAGCGTCCGAGCAGCTCCACGAGCCGCTCCCGGTCCTCGGCGGAGAGGGCCGCGGCGAGCGCCCGTTCGACCCGGACGGCGCCCTCGTCCGCCCGCTCCATCACGGCGCGGCCCTCCTCGGTGAGCCGGGTCTCCAGCACGTTGCGGTGCCACTCGTGGGGGGTCCGCTCGATCAGCCCGCGCTCCTGGAGGTTCTTCAGGACGGTGTTCATCGTCGGCGGCGTGACCCCGCAGAGCCGGGACAGGGCGGCGGCGGAGATCCCGGGCTTCTCGGCGAGCCAGAGCAGGGCCGCGTACTGCGGCACCGTCACGGCGGCCGGCCTGCAGGCGGTGTTCTTCGCCGCGAGGAGTGCCTGCTCGGCCCGCTTGATGTGCGAGCCGATGCGCTCCTCGGGGGGCATGGACGTCATGGAGGGAATCCTACGACCCTTGCCAACCATTAGAACTCTAACTACCCTTCGAATTCACCCGATGAGAAGGATCCACCCATGCCTAAGCTGTCGAAGCCCCTCGCCGTGGCCCTCGCCGTGTCGGCGGCCTTCACCGTGGCCGCCGCGACGCCGGCCGGTGCCGCCGCGCCCGCTCCCCCGTCGCCCGCCACCGCCGCGCCCGCCCCCCGGATCTCGACGGCGTTCACCCTGCCCGGGGCGAAGGTCTACCCGGAGGGCATCGCCTCCGACTCCCGTACGGGCACCGTCTACGTCGGCTCGTACGCGGACGGCACCGTCTACCGCGCCCGCCCGGGCGCCCGCACCGCCGAGGTCTTCCTCCCCGCCGGCGCCGACGGCCGGCACACGGCGAACGGCCTGCGCGTCGACGCCCGGGGCCGGCTGTGGGTCACCGACTCCACGACCGGGGTCGCGGTGTACGACACCCGTACCGGAGCACGCCTGGCCCACTTCGAGGTGCCGGGCACCGGCCCGCGCTTCATCAACGACCTGACCATCACCCCGGACGGCACGGCCTACCTCACCGACAGCGCCCGCCCGGTGATCTACCGGGTCACCCCGGCCCAGCTGCGGGCCGGCTCCGGCGCCCTGACCGTCGCCTACGACCTGACCGGGCACCTCACCCCGGCGCCCCCCGGCAGCTTCGCCCTCAACGGCATCGTCTCCGACCCGGCGGGCCACTACCTGCTGGCCGTCGACATGACCGCGGGCGACCTCCACCGCGTCGACCTCCGCACCGGCGCACTCGGCCGCGTCGCCCTGACCGGCGGCGACCTCAAGGCCGCCGACGGCCTCGACCTCTCCCCCGACGGCACCCTGCGCGTGGCCCACAACCTCCCCAACACCCTGACCCGCTGGCAGCTCAGCGCGGACGGCACCCGCGCCCGCCTGACCCGCACCCTGACGGACCCCTCGCTCCAGATCCCCACCACCCTCACCCACACCCGGGGCCGCACCCTGGTGGTCCGCTCCCAGTTCGACCAGGGCGGCCCCATGAACCCCACCGGCGGCACCCCGACCACCTTCACGGTCGCCGAGGTCCGCGGCCTCTGACGGCGGGGCCTCAACGGGCCGGGCGGGAGCACCGGGGGCCGCGCTTCGGGTGCGGGGGGCGGCAGCCGGGCGGGCCCTCCCTTCAGAACTCGTCGGCGCCGGCGCGCAGTTCGAAGGTCCAGTAGCCCGTCTTCGCGGCGGCCTCGTCCACGGCGAGGCCGCCCGCGGGCGCGGTGACCACGACGCTGCCCTCGGCCGGGCCGTCGGCGGCGAAGAGGTTCACGTTGAAGCGGGTGACGACCTTGCCGTCCTCGTGCGCGCCCCCGGCGGCGATGCGTACGTTCGCGTACGCCGGCACGCCGGCCTTCAGGACGACCGGGGCGGCGGGCTTGCTCTTCGCGACGGCCGGCACGTCCTTGGCGGTCTGGACGTCCCCGAAGGCGATCAGCGGGTACTCGTAGAGGCGGCACGAGTGGCCGGAGGTGTTGGCGGCCGTCAGGGTGACGTGCTCGGTGGGGGTCCCTTCGGCCTTCGCCACCGTGATCTTCACGTCCTCGTGGGTGCAGGCGGGGACGCTGACCGTGCCCGTCGACGCGCCGGCCGACGCACCGCCGCCCGACGACGCGCCGCCCGCGGCGGCGCCCTTCTTGCCGGCGGCCCGGGCGTCCGACCCGCCGCCCGCCTTACCGGACGCGGGCTGCGGGACACCCTGCGGGGCGGCCTGGTCCGCCGCGGCCTTCGGGGCTCCGTCAGCGCCGCCGCAGGCGGTCAGCCCCAGCGACAGGACGGCGATGGCGGCAGCGGCCAGGACGGTGTTCTTGCGGCAGGCAGGCATGGTGGTTCCCCGGAACGATCGGTCGGCGCACGGAGGCGGCGCACGTGGGCGGTGCACAAAGGCGGTGCACGGGTGCGGTGCACGTGGGCGGTGCTGACCACAGCCTCCGGCCGGGCGCTGCCGTTCCGCTTGCGCGCCGCTAACGATCCGCTGCCAACCGCGACAGCAGCTCCCCCGCCCGCCGCGCACCGTCCGTGAACCCGGCCGCGTCCGCCGCCGCCGCGGCCCGTCCGAGCTGGCCGACGGCCTCCTCGACCCGGCCGAGGCCGGCCAGGGCCTCGCCCCGGACGATCTGCAGCTGCGCCCGGCCGACCTCCATCCCGTCGGGGACGAGCCCCTCCGCGCGCACGACGTGCGCGAGCGCCTCCTCGTGGGCCCCCGTCCGCAGACAGTGCCGGGCCAGGTGCTGGAGGGTCAGCACCCGCGTGGAGGGATGACCGGTCCGCGTGGCGAGCCCGACCGCCCGGGACATCAGCTCCCCGGCCCGCTCGTGCCGCCCGGTGGAGTCCAGGACCGCGCCGAGGTTCGCGTAGGCGATGGCCTCGCCGATCCCGTCACCGGCCCGCGCGGCCAGCGGCGGCGCCTGCTCCAGGTGTACGAGGGCCTCGGCGTCGCGGCCCTCCCCGTGCAGCACCCAGCCGAGCAGGGCCCGGGTGCGCGACTGCGCGTCGGGGTCTTCCTCGTGCTCCGCCGAGCGCAGCCCGGCCTCCAGGAGCGGTACCCAGCCGTTCCCGATCCGCCACAACACCAGTGGCCACGGTACGAGGGCCAGCCGCCAGGCCCGGTCGTGCAGGCCCAGGGCGGCGGCGGTGGCGACCGCCCCCTCCAGGGCCGGGCGCTCCGCCTCGTACCAGGCCAGTGCGGCGCGGCGGTCCTCGAACTCCCGGATCGCCGGGGGCCTGCGGAAGTCGGTGGGCAGCGCGTAGCAGGGCTGGGAGCCCGGCTCGGCGGCGGCGTCGGCCGCGAGTCCCGTGTAGAGGTAGTGGTCGAGGAGGCGGCGCAGGCCCTCGGGGTCCGCCTGCGGGGCGAGCTCGCGGGCGTAGAGGCGTACCAGGTCGTGGGACGACCAGCGGCCCGGAACGGGCTCGCCGATCAGGTGGGCCGCGGCGAGCCGGTCCAGGTCGGCGGAGGCCTGCGCGGGCGAGGTCCCGGCGAGCGCGCCGGCCGCGAAGCGGTCCAGGTCGCCCGCGGTGTGCAGGCCGAGCGCACGGAACATCCGGGCCGCGGAGTCGGGCAGTTGCTGCACGGTGAGGCGCAGCGCGGCCGAGACCCCGGTGTCCTCGACGTTCAGGGCCGCCAGCCGCCCCTGTTCGTCGGCCAGTTCGCCGACCATGGCGCCGAGCGCCCACTCCGGCCGCTCGGCCAGGCGGGCCGCCGTCACGCGCAGTGCCAGGGGGAGCCCGTCGCAGAGGGCGGCCAGCCGGGCGGCGGCTTCCGGTTCGGCCTCGACCCGGGGCGCACCCAGCACGTCGGCGAGCAGGGCCCGCGCGTCGGCCGGCGGGAGGTGGCCCAGGGGCAGCGGCCGGGCGGCGTCGGAGGCGATGAGTCCGCCGAGCCGGTTGCGGCTGGTGACCAGCGTCGTGCAGTGGTCGCCGCCGGGGAGCAGGGGCCGGACCTGCTCGGAGGAGCGCGCGTCGTCGAGTACGAGGAGCAGCCGGCGCCCCGCGGTGAGCGCGCGGAACAGCGCGCCCATCGCGTCGGCCGTCTCCGGCATCCCCTCCGGCGACACGCCCAGGGCCAGGAGGAACTCCCGCAGGACGGCGCCGGTTTCGGGCGGCTGGGTGTCGCTGAAGCCGCGGAGGTCGGCGAAGAGCCGGCCCGCGGGGAAGTCGGCGCGCCGCTGGTGGGCCCAGTGCACGGCGAAGGCGGTCTTGCCGACTCCGGCGGGCCCGGTGACCAGGCGGACGGCCGCGCCACCCGCCCCGACGGCCCGGGTGAGCTCCGCCAGTTCGGCGTCCCGCCCGGTGAACCCGCGCGGCGGACGCGGCAGCAGCTCGGGAACCACCGCCTCGGCGGCCGGGGCGGGCGCGGCGGACCGCCGCCGCGAGGCGGGGCCGGCCGAACGCAGCAGCTCCGCGTAGGCGGCGTCGAGCGCCTCCCCGGGGTCCACGCCGAGCTCTTCGCCGAGCATCCGGCGGGTGCGGTGGTACCAGCCGATGGCGTCCGACTGCCGCCCGGAGCGGCCCAGGGCCAGCATCAGCGCGGCCGCCAGGGATTCGCGCAGCGGGTGCGCGACGGCCTCGGTACGGAGCACGGCGGCGGCCATGCCGTGCTCGCCGAGCCGTCCGTACGCCCCGGCGAGCGCTTCCACCGAGGCCAGCCGCAGCTCCTCCAGGCCGCTCGCCTCGGCCTGCAGGTGCGAGCTCTGCACGGTTCCGGTGAGCGCGGGCCCCTGCCAGAGGGAGAGCGCCTCGCGCAGCATCAGGACGGCGTCGGCGGGCCGACGCTGCACCCGGGCCAGGGCGACGAGCTCCTCGAAGCGGTGCGCGTCCACGAGGGACTCCGGCATCCGCAGCACGTACGCCGTGCCCTGGGTGGCGAGTTCCACCCCGTACGCCGGGGCCCCGCACTGGGCCAGCAGGGCGCGCAGCCGCGAGACGTGCCCCTGCAGCACGGTCCGGGCCCGGGCGGGCGGCTCGTCCTCCCAGAGGGCCTCGATCAGCCGGCTCACCCGGACCGCGGTGTTGGGCCGCAACGCCAGCATGGCCAGCAGGCTGGAGCGCTTGGCGGGCCCCAGCGCGACGTCCCCGCGCTCCGTCACGACGGCGACGGTCCCGAGCAGCCGGATCTCCACCTGTTGCCTCCCACGCTCCCCCTGCGAACCCCGAGGATACGCACCAAGATCCACCCACCGGACTCCCACCGGATTCCCCACCGAACCTGCGGACACCCCGGGGCCGCCGGATCAGCAGGCAAGCCCATATCGACCTAAAATGGCCTAAAAGCAGTCACGGCATGTCCGGCGGCTCCAGGGCGCCCCTGCGGGCCGCTCGGCTGGCCCAGGAGGCGTGATGACCGTATCCCCCGACGCGGCACCGCAGTACACGCACAGCGACCCCGAGGACGTCCTCAAGCAGCTCGGAAGCTCGTGGCGCTGGGCACTCGGCTTCGCCCTCGCGACCTTGATCCCCGGCATCCTGATCCTCGTCTGGCCCGACGAGACCCTGCACGTCCTGGCCGTGATCATCGGACTGCAGCTCCTGGTGGCGGGCGGCTTCCGTTTCGTCTCGGCCTTCTCGCACGGCGGCGACCGGGGCGGCAGCAGACTGGCGGGCGTCCTGATCTCCATGCTGGCGTTCCTGGCGGGCGTCCTGGTACTGCGGCACCCGATGCAGACGATCGGCGCGTTGTCCCTGATCCTCGGGGTGTTCTGGCTGCTGAGCGGAGTGCTCACGGCGTACACCGCGATCGCCGACCACGCCCTCGTACACCGCGGCCTGCTCTTCGGCCTGGGCGCCCTCGGCGTCATCGCCGGCATCGTCGTGCTCTGCTTCCCGGTGAACTCCGCGGTCGCCCTGACACGGCTGCTGGGCCTCTGGCTCGTCCTGCTCGGCGTGTTCGAAGTGGTGATGGCCTTCGTACTGCGCTCCGCGACCCGCCGCATCACGCCTGCACGGCCGGGATGAGCAGTCGGCGACGGTGCCGTGCCGTGCCGTGCCGCCGGGATCTGTGTCGCCTGCCCCTCGCACCCCGACGGAGGCCGGACCTCCAGGATCCCCGCCGTCCCGCACATCACTGCGGTCTCGTACAGCGTGATCCGGCCGTCCGTCGGGCACCAGCGGCGAGGCGGCCTCAAGCATCCCGACGACATCCGCGCACCGACTGTGGATCAGCAGCACAACGCCCCTCCGGACGGCCTCGATCGCTAGGGTTGGCTCATGACCGCACTGCCCGACTGGATGCGCCCGCCGCGCGCGGAAGGCTGGTTCGCGGAGGACCTCGACCGCCTCCCCGAGGCACCCCGCCACACCGAGCTGATCGATGGAGCCCTCGTCTTCATGAGGTCGCCCCGGCGTTCCTGGCATGGACGCCTCATCAGCGCCCTGACCGCCGCACTCATGGCGCAGGCGCCGGCCGGCTTCGAGGTCGAGCGGGAGATGACGATCCGCCTCGATGCCCGCAACCGCCCCGAGCCGGACCTCTTGCTGACCGATCTGCCCTACGGCCCTGACCGGACTTGGTACGCCCCGGAGGCCGTGAAGCTCGTCGTGGAGGCCGTGTCACCCGAGTCCGCCCATCGAGATCGCACAGTAAAACTTCGCAAGTACGCGGAGGCCGGCATCCCGCACTACTGGTGCATCGAGGACGAGGACGGCGCACCCGTCGTCCACGTCTACGAGCTCGACGGACTCACCGGCGCCTACGCGCCCGCCGGCATCTTCCGGGGCACCCTCCAGCGCCCGGTGCCCTTCGCCATCAGCCTGGACCTCGACAAGCTCACACCGCCGCGGGGCAACTGAAGAGTCGGCATCAAGTCAGCACGGGAACACAGAAGGGCTCGCACTCCCCAGAGTCCGACCCCTTCTGACCCGCATTCCGAGCATGTCATCCCAGCACCATCCCCGCACGGGCGGTCAGTAGTGGTAGCGGGCCGCGAGGACGATGATCTCCTTGTCCGTCACCAGGTAGACGAGGCGGTGTTCGTCGTCGATCCGCCGCGACCACGCGCCAGGCAGGTGGTACTTCAACGGTTCGGGCTTGCCGATCCCTGAGAACGGGTCACGCCTGACGTCCTCGATGAGCTTGTTGATCCGGGCGAGCATCTTGCGGTCGTTCTTGAGCCAGGACGTGTAGTCCTCCCAGCCCTGGTCCTCGAAGACAAGCCTCACGCGGCACCTGTACCCGCGTCCGCCGAGTCCGGATCGATCAGCTCGCGCTCCGACACGTTGGTGTTCGCAAGGGCGTTCTCGTACGCCTTGAGGAGCCGGCGAGCGTTCACCGGAGAGCGCAGCAGGTACGAGCCCTCGCGCAGCGCCGCGTAGTCCTCGGCCGAGACGAGCACGGCGTTGCCGTGCTTCGAGACGATCTCGATGGCCTCGTGGTTCTCGTTGACCTTCTTGATCAACGGGAAGAGCTCCTTGCGTGCTTCACTCGCAGTTATCGACACGACCTGACCTCTTCCCTCAAAGTGGTACCTAATAACGTACCACTCTGGGCGTCATTCAGGAGGAAAAGCCGTTGATGGCTGGCCAGCCGTCCCAGCACCATCCCCGCACGGGAAAAGGCCAAGGGCCCACCTCCGAAGAGGTGGGCCCTTCTGACCTGCGTATGTGCCCCGGCGTGAGACGTGGTGCTGATGCACACGCTTACACGTTGAAGCGGAACGTTCACCACAGAGCTGTGACCTGCGAAAACGCGGTCCCGAACGCAGCTATCCAGCACCCATCCAGCACGGTGCGGGCTTATCCAGCACCACATGACCGACCCCATTTCCGCAGTGGTGTACACATGGCACACTCGGTACGCTTGGGCACATGACGCAGCCACTGCCCATAGAGTCCATCCGCGATGTGCGCGCACACCTGGCCGAGGTCGTCGAGCGAGCCGATCGGGACGACGTGCCCACGGTGATCACGCGCCGAGGCAAGGAAGTGGCCGCGGTCGTCTCCATCGAGGTCCTGCGCAAGTACCAGGAGTGGGAAGAGCGCGAGATCAACCGGATCATCGACGAGCGCATGGCCAATCCGGCACCCGGCATCCCGATCGAGGACGTCATGAGGGAGACGCTGGCGCGCAGTGAGTGAGTACCGCACCACCCTCCGACCCGAGGCGCAGGCCGAGCTCCGGAAGATTCCTCGTGACATGGCGCTGCGCATCCTGGCCAAGCTGACCGAGCTGGAGAGCGACCCGCTCGGCTTCAACACCACCGCTCTCGTATCGCAGCCCGAGCGTCGGCGCCTGCGGGTCGGCGACTACCGAGTCGTCTACACGATCGACAACGGAGAGCTCGTGGTGTGGGTCGTACACGTCGGGCACCGCTCCACCGCTTACGACACCTGACGCCGGCTGATCCGGCGTCACAGTATCCAGCACCCATCCAGCACGGTGACGACGAAGGGGTCGACTCCCGGAGGAGTCGACCCCTTCTGACCTGCACGCTTGACGAACCGCCTCACATGCAGTAACTAACCGGTCACACGTTGAAGCGGAACTCCACCACGTCGCCGTCCTGCATGACGTACTCCTTGCCCTCCATGCGGGCCTTGCCCTTCGCGCGGGCTTCCGTGACCGAGCCGCATTCGACCAGGTCCGCGAAGGAGATGACCTCGGCCTTGATGAAGCCGCGCTGGAAGTCGGTGTGGATGACGCCCGCGGCCTCGGGGGCGGTGGCGCCCTGCTTGATGGTCCAGGCGCGGGTTTCCTTCGGGCCTGCCGTCAGGTAGGTCTGGAGGCCCAGGGTGGCGAAGCCGACGCGGCCGAGGGTGGCGAGGCCGGGCTCGTCCTGGCCGACCGACTGGAGGAGCTCCAGGGCTTCCTCGTCGTCGAGCTCCGAGAGGTCCTGCTCCAGCTTCGCGTTCAGGAAGATGGCCTCGGCCGGGGCGACCAGGGCGGACTGCTCCGCCTTGAAGGCGTCGTCCGTCAGCTCGTCCTCGTCCACGTTGAAGACGTAGAGGAAGGGCTTGGTGGTGAGGAGGTGCAGCTCGTGGAGGAGGTCGCCCTGCTCCGTGCCCTTGGTGATGCCCTTCGAGAAGAGGGTGTCGCCCGCTTCCAGGATCTTCTTCGCCTCGACGACGGCCGCCAGGACCGCGACCTTCTCCTTCTGGAGGCGGGACTCCTTCGTCAGGCGCGGCTCCGCCTTCTCGATGGACTGGAGGTCCGCGAGGATCAGCTCGGTGTTGATCGTCTCGATGTCGTCCTTGGGCGAGACCTTGCCGTCGACGTGGACGACGTTCTCGTCCTTGAAGGCGCGGATGACCTGGCAGATCGCGTCCGACTCGCGGATGTTCGCGAGGAACTTGTTGCCGAGGCCCTCGCCCTCCGAGGCGCCGCGCACGATGCCCGCGATGTCGACGAAGTCGACCGTGGCGGGGAGGACCTTCTGGGAGCCGAAGATGCCGGCCAGGACGGCCAGGCGCGGGTCCGGCACGCCGACGACGCCGACGTTCGGCTCGATGGTGGCGAACGGGTAGTTGGCCGCCAGCACGTCGTTCTTGGTCAGGGCGTTGAAAAGGGTCGACTTGCCGACATTAGGCAGGCCGACGATTCCGATCGTGAGCGACACGTTGGCGACTTCCCGTAGCTGGAGGGGGCGGCGGCCCGGAGTGGGCCGTCGGACAGTTTACTTTCCGATGAGCGCCGGTGGATGTACGCGTGTCCGGGGGCCGATCCGGGGGGCCTCCCGCCTAGGTTGGTGGGGTGGAGCAATACAGGATGCGTTCGACAGGTCACCCTCAGGTGCGCGTCTCCCGGCCCCCGGCGGCCCGGGGCGGGCGGCGGCTGCCCCGGCCCCGGCTGACCGGGCTCGGTGGCGGGCTGTTCGCCTGCGTCGCGATGCTCCTGGCCGCCGGGCTCTCCTGGCTGCTCTTCGACTCCTCGCTCTTCGCGTACGGGCTGCTCTTCCTCCCCGTGGCCGCCGCGACCGCCGCGTGGGTGCGGCCGGCCGACCTGGTCACCGCGCCCGTGGCCGTACCCATCGCCTTCGCCGCCGGGGTCTGGCCCGTGTCGGGCGCCTCCGGCGGCGTCGGCGGGCAGCTGATGGGGGTGGTGTCGGCGCTGTCCCTGCACGCCGGCTGGCTCTACGCGGGCACGCTGGTCGCCGCCCTGATCGCCCTGGTGCGGCGCGCCGCGCTGAGCGGGCGGCGGCGCGCCGCCCGCCGCAGCACCGCCTGATCCGCCCACGCGCCCGACGCGCCCGACCCGTCGGACCCGTCGGACCCGTCGGACCCGTCTGCCCCGTCTGCCCCGCCTGCCCCGCCTGCCCCGCCTACCCCGCCTGCCGCGCCAGGTCGCGGGCGGCCATCGCCGCGCCGACGATGCCCGCGTTGTTCTGGAGCTTCGCCGGGACGATCTCCGCCCGGATGTCCTGGATCAGCGGCAGGAACTTCTCCGGCTTGCGGCTGACCCCGCCGCCGAGGATGAAGAGGTCCGGGGAGAAGAGCATCTCGACGTGGGCCAGGTACTTCTGCAGGCGGTGCGCCCAGCGCTCCCAGGTGAGGTCACCGTCCTCCTTGGCCTTCACCGACGCCCGGGTCTCCGCGTCGTGGCCCTTGAGCTCCAGGTGGCCGAGTTCCGAGTTCGGCACGAGCCGCCCGTCCGTGAAGAGGGCGCTGCCGATGCCGGTGCCCAGGGTGAGGAGGATGACGGTGCCGCCCCGGCCGCGCCCGGCCCCGTACGTCATCTCCGCGACGCCCGCCGCGTCCGCGTCGTTGAGGACGGCGACCGGCAGGCCGTCGAGCTCCCGCGAGAGCAGGGCGGCGGCGTCCGTACCCACCCACGCCTTGTCGACGTTGGCGGCCGAGCGGGTGACTCCACCCGTGACGACACCCGGGAAGGTGACCCCCACCGGGCCCTTCCAGGAGAACGCGCCGACCACCTCTGCGACGCATCCGGCCACCCCCTCGGGGGTGGCCGGATGCGGTGTCAGTACCTTGTGGCGCTCATGCGCCAGCTCGCCGCGGTCCAAGTCCACGGGAGCGCCCTTGATCCCGGAACCGCCGATGTCCACACCGAAGATCTGCATGGACTCACCGTACGAACGCCGGGCCCGGCAGGCTACTCGTCCGAGCCCCCGGCGACCAGTTCGGCGGCCTCCGCGCGCAGGTCGCGGCGCAGTTCCTTGGGGAGGGAGAAGACGATGGACTCCTCGGCGGTCTTGACGATCTCCACGTCCGCGTAGCCGCGGGCGGCCAGCCACTCCAGGACCTCTTCGACCAGGACCTCCGGCACCGAGGCGCCCGAGGTCAGGCCGATCGTCGTGACGCCCTCCAGCCAGGCCTCGTCGATCTCGCTCGCGAAGTCGACCAGGTACGCGGCGCCCGCGCCGGCATCGAGGGCGACCTCGACCAGTCGGATCGAGTTCGAGGAGTTCTTCGACCCGACCACGATGACCAGGTCCGAGTCGGCGCCCATGACCTTGACCGCGGCCTGCCGGTTGGAGGTGGCGTAGCAGATGTCGTCACTGGGAGGCGAGACGAGCAGGGGGAACCTCGTCTTCAGCGCGTCGACCGTCTCCATCGTCTCGTCGACCGAGAGCGTGGTCTGCGAGAGCCAGACGACCTTCGACTCGTCGCGCACCTCGACCTTCGCGACGTCGTCCGGGCCGTCGACGATGGTGATGTGGTCCGGGGCCTCGCCGGAGGTTCCGATGACCTCCTCGTGGCCCTCGTGGCCGATGAGGAGGATGTCGAAGTCCTCGTTCGCGTACCGGACGGCTTCCTTGTGCACCTTGGTGACCAGCGGGCAGGTCGCGTCGATCGTCGCGAGCTTGCCGCGGGCGGCCTCCTCGTGCACCACCGGCGCCACGCCGTGCGCGGAGAACATCACGATGGAGCCGGGCGGGACCTCCTCCGTCCGCTCGACGAAGATGGCGCCCTTCTTCTCCAGCGTCTGGACGACGTACTTGTTGTGCACGATCTCGTGGCGGACGTAGACCGGCGCACCGTACTGCTGGAGGGCCGTCTCGACAGCGATCACGGCGCGGTCCACTCCCGCGCAATAGCCGCGCGGGGCGGCGAGCAGGACGCGGCGGGATGCGGAAGCGGGGGCGGGAGCAGTCATACGCTCCATCGTACGGGGGTCTCCAGCAGGCTGGACGTCCCCCGTTCGGCACACACTTGGTCGAACGTCCATACCGGCGATCCCTCGGAGGAACGATGGCATCCGCTACGGATTCCACCACCGTCCCGCCCACCGCCCTGCGGCGGAGCCTCGGATTCCGGGACCTGGTCGTCTACGGCCTCCTCTTCATCGCCCCCATGGCCCCGGTGGGGGTCTTCGGCACCCTGGACGCCAGGTCGCACGGCGCCGTCGCGCTCGTCTACCTCGTCGCGACGGCCGCGATGGCGCTGACGGCCTTCTCGTACGCGCAGATGGTGCGGGTGGCCCCGCAGGCGGGCTCGGTGTTCACCTACGCCCGCAAGGCGCTGGGCGAGGGGCCGGGGCTGATCGCCGGCTGGATGGCGATGCTGGACTACCTGCTGATCCCGGCGGTCGCGTACCTCTTCTCCGGGATCGCGATGAACGCGCTGGTCCCGGAGGTGTCCCGCTGGGTGTGGACGGCGCTGGCGGTGGTGATCACCACCCTGCTGAACCTGTGGGGCGTACGGGCGGCCGCGCGCGTGGGCTTCGCGGTGCTCGGCATGGAGCTCCTGGTCCTGCTCGTCTTCCTCGTCTCGGCGGTGACCGTACTGGTCCGGGACGGGGCCCGGCGCGGCTGGCTGTCGCCGCTGACCGGCGACGGCTCGCTGGGCTTCTCGACGGCCGCCGTCCTGGGCGCGGTATCGATCGCGGTCCTGTCCTACCTGGGCTTCGACGCCATCGTCTCCTTCGCGGAGGAGGTGACCGGGGGCTCGGCCCGGGTGGCGCGGGCGGTGCTGTTCTGCCTGGCGCTGACCGGAGTGCTGTTCCTGGCCCAGACCTACCTCGCGGTGCTGCTCACCCCGGTCTCCTCGGCGGAGCTGGCCGCCGACCCGGCGCTGCAGGGGCCGGCCTTCTACGACGCCGTCGAGGCCTCGGTCGGGGGGTGGCTGCACGACCTGGTGGCGGCGAGCAAGGCGGTCGGGGCGGCCTTCGCGGCGCTGGCCGGGCAGGCCGCGGCCGGGCGGCTGCTGTTCGCGATGGCCCGGGAGCGGCGGCTGCCGGGCGTTCTGGCGCGCACTTCGGGCGGCACCCCGAGGGTGGCGCTGCTGGTCGCGGCCACGGTGACGCTGGTGGCGGCGGTGTGGGCGGCCCGCCGCGACGACGGGCTCGACCACCTGGTCTCCGTGGTGGACATCGGCGCGCTGACGGCCTTCACGCTGCTGCACGCCTCGGTGGTGGGCTGGTTCGTGGTGCGGCGCATGGAGGGCCCGCCGATCTGGTGGAAGCACCTGGTGTTTCCCGTACTGGGCGCCGCCGTGACCGTGGCCGTGATCGTCGGGGCGTCCTGGACGGCGCAGCTCGTGGGGGCGGTGTGGCTGCTGGTGGGGCTGTGCGTCCTGGCGGCCCAGCGCGGCCGACGCGCCGGGGCCGTGGCCGACGGGCCCGGTACGGGTGTCGGCCCCGGCGGCTAGCCTGCGTGCATGGGTCTGAATACGTCGGCTGATGCGCCGCTGCCGGTCGGTCAGGTGTCCCGGCTCATCGGGGGCTGGATCGACCGGCTGGGCCAGGTGTGGGTGGAGGGGCAGATCACGCAGCTGTCCCGGCGGCCGGGGGCGGGGGTGGTGTTCCTGACGCTGCGGGACCCGTCGCACGACATCTCCGTCAGCGTGACCTGCTTCCGGCAGGTCTGGGAGGAGGTCGCGGACGCGGCGTCGGAGGGCGCGCGGGTCGTCGTCCTGGCCAAGCCGGAGTGGTACGCCCCGCGCGGGCAGCTGTCCCTGCGGGTCACCGAGATCCGCCCGGTCGGCATCGGGGAGCTGCTGGCCCGGCTGGAGCGGTTGAAGCGGTCGCTGGCCGCCGAGGGCCTGTTCGCGCTGGACCGCAAGAAGCCGCTGCCGTTCCTGCCGCAGCTGATCGGGCTGGTGGTGGGGCGGGCCTCGGCGGCCGAGCGGGACGTGCTGGAGAACGCCCGGCGGCGCTGGCCCGCGGTGCGCTTCGAGGTGCGCAACGTGGCCGTGCAGGGGGTGAACGCGGTGCCGCAGGTGGTGCAGGCGGTCAAGGAGCTCGACGCCCGGCCCGATGTGGACGTGATCATCGTGGCCCGCGGCGGGGGCAGCGTGGAGGACCTGCTGCCCTTCTCCGACGAGGAGGTCGTACGGACGGTCGCGGCGGCCCGTACGCCGGTGGTCTCGGCGATCGGGCACGAGCCGGACTCGCCGCTGCTGGACCTGGTGGCGGACCTGCGGGCCTCCACACCGACGGACGCCGCGAAGAAGGTGGTCCCGGACGTCGGCGAGGAGATGGAGCGGGTGCGCCAGCTCCAGGGCCGGGGGCTGCGCGCGCTGCGCGGCCTGCTGGACCGGGAGGAGCGGGGACTCGCGCACGCCCTGGCCCGGCCGGTGTTCGTGCACCCGCGGCGGATGGTGGAGACCCGGGAGTCCGAGCTGGAGGCGCTGCTGGCCCGCAGCCGGCGCACGCTGGGGCACCTGCTGGACCGGGCCGACTCCGAGCTGGAGCACACCCGGGCCCGGGTCCTCGCGCTGTCCCCCGCGGCCACCCTGGAGCGGGGGTACGCCGTGCTCCAGCGGGCGGACGGGCACGTGGTGCGGGCGCCCGACGAGGTCGCGCCGGGGCAGGTGCTGCGGGCGCGGGTGGCGGCGGGCGAGTTCGCGGTGGAGGTCACGGCGGCGCCCGGGGAGAGCGACGGGGAGGCGTCCGGAGCCGGCCCGGAAACCACACCGCGAACCGGCCCGGAAACCGCCCCGGAAACCGCGCCGGAATCCCCGCTGGAGGCCACCTCGAAGGCCGCTGGAGGATGACAAGTTCCGGCAACACATTCGTTGTTGTGCACAGATACGATGGGAACGGGAATGACTGAGAGCGACACCGCGCTGGGGTACGAACAGGCCCGCGACGAACTCGTCGAGGTCGTCCGCAGGCTGGAGGCCGGCGGCACCTCCCTGGAGGAGTCCCTCGCGCTCTGGGAGCGCGGCGAGGAGCTGGCGCAGGTCTGCCGGCACTGGCTGGAGGGGGCCCGCGCCCGGCTGGACTCGGCGCTGGCGGCCCGGGAGGCGGCCGGGGACGGCGACGGCCGCGAGGGGGGCCGCGAAGAGTGATCCAGGTCTCGCCAGGCCAATTTAGTTGAAATTTCATCTACTTTCGTCGTAGAGTCGGAGACGTCGCGCTTCACCTCCGTACAGAAGAAGGCTTACCGATGTCTCTCGTGCTCGACGCCGCCGCTCAGGACCTGCTGTTCCGCGAGGCCCGCACCGCCAACTCGTTCTCCGACGAGCCGGTCACCGAGGAGCAGGTCCAGGCCATCTACGACCTGGTGAAGTTCGGCCCCACGGCCTTCAACCAGACCCCGCTGCGCATCACGCTGGTCCGCTCCCCCGAGGCCCGCGAGCGCCTCGTGAAGCACATGGCCGAGGGCAACCAGGCCAAGACCGCCGCCGCCCCGCTGGTCGCGATCCTCTCCGCGGACAACGAGTTCCACGAGGAGCTCCCCCAGCTGCTGCCGCACTTCCCGCAGGCCAAGGACGCCTTCTTCTCCGAGCGCCCGGTCCGCGAGCAGTCCGCCCTGGTCAACGCCTCCCTGCAGGCCGCCTACTTCATCCTCGGCGTCCGCGCCGCCGGCCTGGCCGCCGGCCCGATGACCGGTCTGGACTTCGCCGGCGTCCAGAAGGAGTTCCTGGACGCCGACCACACCCCGCTGATGGTCGTCAACATCGGCAAGCCGGGCGAGAACGCCTGGTTCCCGCGCTCCCCGCGCCTGGACTTCGACCAGGTCGTCACCACCGTCTGAGTCCCGCCCCGCGCAGAGCGGATACGCGAAGAAGGCCGCCCGCCCCGGTTTCCCCGGGACGGGCGGCCTTCTTCGTGCTCTTCGCGCTCTTCGTGCCCTTCAGGCCCATCGTGCTCTTGGGGCCCGGCCGGGAACCCGGCGCCCCGCGCCGGACCCGCCACGGGCCACAGGGGCTACGAGGCCTGCGCCCCCTGCTTGAACTCCAGCGCCGCGGCCATCGCGCCGAGCTGCTCGAAGGAGGCCGTCCCGGTCACGACGGTGACGTAGCCCTGCTGCTGGAGCACCAGGGCGTCGTACTTCTCGCCGTCCCAGCGCTCCCAGGCACGGTCGCCGACCTGCTGGGTCTGCCCGGTGGCCTTCGCCCCCCGGGTGACGCCCTCCACGAACTTCGCCGAGGCGTCACTGGACTGCTCCACGGACACGTACTGCTTGTCCGGGTCCAGGAAGCCCAGGTGCCAGGCGTTGGCGTCCTTGCGCTCGTACGTCACCGAGGTCGCCCGCCACTCCTTCGGCAGCCCCACCGGGGCCGCGACGGGGTACGGCGCGGCGCGCCGGGCCGTGATGGTCTCCACGCGGTAGTCCACCGTGCGCGTCGGGTCGGCCGAGTCGTCATGGGGGAGGAAGATGTAGATCCCCGCCACGACGATGCCGATCACCACCAGCGACCGCACCATGTCCCAGACCGTCTGCTTGCCTTTCATACCTGCCACGCCCCCCATCGTCCCGCATGCCCGGGGACGATCAGCGCCGG
This sequence comes from Streptomyces sp. M-16, assembly GCF_052114405.1. Classification (NCBI taxonomy): domain Bacteria; kingdom Bacillati; phylum Actinomycetota; class Actinomycetes; order Kitasatosporales; family Streptomycetaceae; genus Streptomyces; species Streptomyces sp. M-16. The sequence continues at coordinate 39,508 of NZ_JBFRER010000050.1, forward strand.
GGTCGGCGTGGCGGGTGCGGAAGAAGCCCGGTACGGGACGGGAGTGACGGGGGATGTGTCCGCTCAGCCCGTCCCGCTGACCGATATTCCGCTCATAAGTGACCCGCTCTGCTCAATATGTCGACGTACCGATAGAGTTCCAGCACCCTCACATCCCGGCCGTCGTCGTACAGAAAGGTGCGCTCCGATGACCGAGCACAACCTGCCGCCCCAGCTCGAAGTCTCTCCCGAAGCCCCCGACCGCAACCTCGCCCTGGAACTCGTCCGGGTCACCGAGGCCGCCGCACTCGCCGCGGGCAGGTGGGTCGGCCGTGGCGACAAGCTCGGCGCGGACGGCGCCGCGGTCAACGCCATGCGCACCCTGATCTCCACCGTCTCGATGAACGGCGTCGTCGTCATCGGCGAGGGCGAGAAGGACGAAGCCCCGATGCTCTTCAACGGCGAGCAGGTCGGCGACGGCACCGGTGCCGAGGTCGACATCGCCGTGGACCCGATCGACGGCACCACCCTCAACGCCAAGGGCATGCCCAACGCCATCGCCGTCCTGGCGGCCGCCGACCGCGGCACGATGTTCGACCCGTCCGCGGTCTTCTACATGGACAAGCTCGTCACCGGCCCCCAGGCCGCCGACTTCGTCGACATCAACGCGCCCGTCTCGGTCAACATCCGCCGGGTCGCCAAGGCCAAGGGCATGGCCGTCGAGGACGTGACCGTCGTCATCCTGGACCGCCCCCGCCACGAGGGCATCGTCAAGGAGATCCGCGAGACCGGCGCCCGCATCAAGTTCATCTCCGACGGCGATGTCGCGGGCTCGGTCATGGCGGTGCGCGAGGGCACCGGCGTCGACCTGCTCCTGGGCATCGGCGGCACCCCCGAGGGCATCATCTCGGCCTGCGCCATCAAGTGCCTCGGCGGCACGATCCAGGGCAAGCTGTGGCCCAAGGACGACGCCGAGCGCCAGAAGGCCCTGGACGCGGGCCACGACCTGGACCGGGTGCTGCACACCAACGACCTGGTGTCCGGCGAGAACGTCTTCTTCGTGGCCACCGGCATCACCGACGGCGAGCTGCTGCGCGGCGTGCACTACCGCGCGGAGACCGCGACCACGTCCTCGCTGGTCATGCGCTCGAAGTCGGGCACGATCCGGCAGATCGACTCCACCCACCGCCTCTCGAAGCTGCGCGCGTACAGCGCGATCGACTTCGACCGGGCGCAGTAGGAGCGGCCGGGCCGGCGACGGCACGGCGAAAGGGGCGGTCCCGGTGTGGGGGGACCGCCCCTTCGTCGTACGGGGATCCCGGTGGGGGCACGGGGGAGACCCACCGGCGTGTACGGGGACCGGCTCGCGCGTACGGGACCTGCGCGCGCCTACGGGCTCAGCCGGCGGCGGCGATGGGCGGCGTACCCGCCCCGGGGAGCAGCTCGGCGGCCCGGCGGCGCCTGCGCCCCAGGACCACCCGGCGCTCGGCGGCGGTGAGGCCGCCCCAGACTCCGTAGGGCTCGGGCTGGAGCAGTGCGTGCTCGCGGCAGGCGACCATCACGGGGCAGCGCGCGCAGACCCGCTTGGCGGCCTCCTCGCGCGCGAGCCGGGCGGCGGTCGGCTCCTTGGAGGGTGCGAAGAAGAGGCCCGCCTCGTCCCTCCGGCACACCGCCTCCGCGTGCCATGGGCCGTCCTCTTCCCGCGCCGGCATCCGTGGCTTCGGCACCGCGGCCGGACGCGCCTGAAGACTCTGGACGGCGGCTGCCTGCAGGGACTGATGCGGCGGATGCGGCACGGGTCTACTCCTGACGACGTATACGCGAGCGAGAGACGATGCACCAGTCCCTACCCGCTGTGCGTGCCACTAAGCACTGTGCACCGTCACCGATGGGAGGTTCGACCGAAATACGCCGCAGGCACACGCCGGCCGTACGGGGCCTCGGGGGCCCGCGCCGGGGCCCGTGCGGCGGCTCAGCCGTCGAGCCGCTTGCGGAGCTTCTGGGCCAGGTCGACCAGGCGGGATCCGGGCTTGGGGCGGGCCTCGATGTTCCCGAGCAGCGCGAATCCGCGGACGATGACCACCGGCGCCTGCGGGTCGCTCGGGCCGCCCTCACCGAGCACCTCGAAGTTGCCGAGGACCCCGCTGCCGTAGCCGCGCAGCGTGACGTTCTCCGGCACCAGCACCTCGACGTTGCCGAGGACGGAGGTCACGTTGATCTCGGTGACCTGCTGCTCGAATACCGCTTCGGTGAGGTCGATGGTGATGTCGCCGAGGATCGAGACCGCGCGGGTGCGGGCTCCGGGACGCCAGCGGCCCTTGCGGGCGGAGCTGCTGCACACGGCGACGACCGTCTCGACCGGGCCGGACAGGGCGGCGGCCGGCAGTGCGCCCGCCGGGGCGGCGGGGACGGCGGCCGCCGTGGCGCCGGCCGGGAGGTCGCTCACCAGCACGTCCAGCTCTCCCACCGTCTTCAGGGCGTAGAGGGAGTCCAGCCGCTCGGAGTGCTCTTCGGGGGTCAGCCGGCCCTCGGCGAGGGCGTGGGAGAGGATCTCGGCGATCCGGTCCCGATCGGCGTCGGAGGCGCGCAGCCCTGCGGGGGCGGCGGCGACGGGGGCGGGGGCGGCAGGGTGCTTTTCCAGGTCCACGTCAGCCAGCATAGCGAGACACGATAGATCGCGATACTCCCTCGCCGGGGCCGACTGAGCCCTACCTCACAGACAAAGCCACCGGGCGAGGTCCTACGCTGGTTAACCGCGCTGCCAAATTGGTCGCCAGCGCCGTCTGCCGAGTGAGGAATGACTGCCGTCATGCCAGAGTTTGCGTACACCGATCTGCTCCCCCTGGGCGAGGACACCACCCCGTACAGGCTGGTGACCTCGGAGGGCGTCTCGACCTTCGAGGCCGACGGCCGTACGTTCCTCAAGGTCGAGCCGGAGGCGCTGCGCAAGCTCGCCGAAGAGGCCATCCACGACATCCAGCACTTCCTGCGCCCCGCCCACCTCGCCCAGCTGCGCCGCATCATCGACGACCCGGAGGCGAGCTCGAACGACAAGTTCGTCGCGCTCGACCTCCTCAAGAACGCGAACATCGCGGCGGCCGGCGTCCTGCCGATGTGCCAGGACACGGGCACGGCGATCGTGATGGGCAAGCGCGGCCAGAACGTGCTGACCGAGGGCGCGGACGAGGCCGCCCTCTCCCGCGGCATCTACGACGCGTACACCCGCCTGAACCTGCGCTACTCGCAGATGGCCCCCCTCACCATGTGGGAGGAGAAGAACACCGGCTCGAACCTGCCCGCGCAGATCGAGCTGTACGCGACCGACGGCGGCGCGTACAAGTTCCTCTTCATGGCCAAGGGCGGCGGCTCCGCCAACAAGTCGTTCCTCTACCAGGAGACCAAGGCGGTCCTCAACGAGGCCTCCATGATGAAGTTCCTGGAGGAGAAGATCCGCTCCCTCGGTACGGCGGCCTGCCCGCCCTACCACCTGGCGATCGTCGTCGGCGGCACCTCCGCCGAGCACGCGCTGAAGACGGCCAAGTACGCCTCCGCCCACTACCTGGACGAGCTGCCCCGCGAGGGCTCCGCGCTGGGCCACGGCTTCCGCGACGAGGCCCTGGAGCAGCAGGTCTTCGAGCTGACCCAGAAGATCGGCATCGGCGCGCAGTTCGGCGGCAAGTACTTCTGCCACGACGTCCGCGTCGTCCGTCTCCCCCGCCACGGCGCGTCCCTCCCGGTCGCCATCGCCGTGTCCTGCTCGGCGGACCGCCAGGCCACCGCGAAGATCACCGCCGAGGGCGTCTTCCTGGAGCAGCTGGAGACGGACCCGGCGCGGTTCCTGCCGGAGACCGAGGACGCGCACCTCGACTCGGCCTCGGACGTGGTCTCCATCGACCTGAACCAGCCGATGGACGACATCCTGGCGACCCTGACCAAGCACCCGGTCAAGACCCGGCTGAGCCTGACCGGACCGCTGGTCGTGGCCCGCGACATCGCGCACGCCAAGATCAAGGAACTGCTGGACTCGGGCGCGGAGATGCCGCAGTACCTGAAGGACCACCCGGTCTACTACGCCGGCCCGGCGAAGACCCCCGAGGGCTACGCGTCCGGCTCCTTCGGCCCGACCACGGCCGGCCGCATGGACTCCTACGTCGAGCAGTTCCAGGCGGCGGGCGGCTCCAAGGTCATGCTGGCCAAGGGCAACCGCTCGCAGCAGGTGACGGACGCGTGCGGCACGCACGGCGGCTTCTACCTCGGCTCGATCGGCGGCCCGGCCGCGCGCCTGGCCCAGGACTGCATCAAGAAGGTCGAGGTCCTGGAGTACGAGGAGCTCGGCATGGAGGCGGTCTGGAAGATCGAGGTCGAGGACTTCCCGGCGTTCATCGTCGTGGACGACAAGGGCAACGATTTCTTCCAGAACCCGGCCCCGGAGCCGACGTTCACCCACATCCCGGTCCGCGGTCCCGGGCTCGCGTAACCCCGCACCAGACGACCTGAGAGAGCCCCCGGCGCCCCCGCCGGGGGCTCTCTCCGCGTCTGCCTCCGCACCGGACGGCAGGGGGTGCCCACGGGCTGCCGGCGCCCGGCGGGGGTCAGAGCCGCCCCGACACCGTGACCGGGCCCCGGGGGCGATCAGCCCCGGGGCCCGCTCCGCGTTCCGCGCAGCAGCTCGGCCTCCACCGGGGTGGCGTGCAGACCGTTCGCCCGGGCCTCGCGCAGCTGGGGCAGTGCGAGCCCGTACATCGTGCGGACGGCCTTCAGGGGCACGCCGTCCGGCCCGCCGACGGCGAGGCGCACGGTGCCCTCCGTCGCGACGATCCGCTCGCGGACCCGTGGCGGGGGCGGGCCCCAGCCGCCGTCGCACCATTGGAACGCCGTCTGGGGGGCGGTGCAGTACGACTGCTCCTCCCAGCGCAGCCGTCCCTCCACGACGCGCTGCCACGCCTCGGAGTGGCAGGAGGCGCAGGGCTCGCAGTGGAGCGTCACGAACTGTTCAGCGATCGGTGGAGCATCCCGTAACGGGTCGGACCGCGCATCCGGATAACGTCTGCGGCATGACTGAGCTGTCCTCCCCCACCGCCCGCGACGTGCGCGTCGTCGCCCATCGCGGGGCCTCGTACGCGCACCCCGAGCACACCATCGAGGCCTACCGGCAGGCCATCGCCGACGGCGCGGACGCGCTGGAGTGCGATGTGCGGCTGAGTGCCGACGGGCGGCTGGTGTGCGTGCACGACCGGACGGTGGAGCGGACCTCCGACGGCCGCGGGGTCGTCTCCGAGATGACGTACGAGGAGCTGTCCGCGCTCGACTTCGGCCGGTGGAAGGGCGACGCGCACCGCGGGGCGCGGGTGCTGCTCTTCGAGGACCTGCTCAAGGAGGCGCTGGCCGCGGACCGGCCCGTGGGGCTGGCGGTGGAGACCAAGCACCCCACCCGGGCCGGCGGGCGTCTGGAGGCCGAGCTGGTGCGGGTACTGCGCGACCACGGCCTGGCCGACGGGGCGTCGGGGCTCGTCGAGGTGATGAGCTTCTCCCGGACCGCGCTGACGCGGATGCACCGGCTCGCGCCCGGACTGCCGGCCGTGTACCTGATCGAGCGCCGGGTCAGGCCGGTCCGTCCCCCGTTCGCGACGCACGCGGGCCCCGGCATCGACCTGGTGCGCAAGGACCCCGGACTCGTGGGGCGCCTGAAGGCGAAGGGGCTGGCGGTGCGGGTGTGGACCGTGGACGAGCCCGAGGACGTCGAGCTGTGCGTCCGGCTCGGGGTGGACACCCTCATCACCAACCGGCCGCGCGAGGTGCGCGAGCTCCTCGGGGCACGGGGCCGCTGAGGTCGGCCGTTCAGTACGCCGGGTGCCCGCTCCGCGGTGCGCCGCGCCGGGTGGCCCGGGCTGCCCGTACGCAGCCGGCCGTGCATCCGGCCGCGCCGACCAGCGACAGCGCGAGCAGCGGGTTCACCCAGGGCGAGACGAGTTCCACGCGGGTGCCGCCGGGGAACGTGCAGAGCACCGAGATCGGCAGCATCGTCCGCCTGATGGTGATGTCGGCGTCGGGGGTGCRGTACCCGCCGGGCCCCTCGTGTTCGGCGAGCGCCTGCACACAGGGCCGCACGGGGCGGGAGTCGAGGCCCGTCAGGGCGCCGGCGGCGGTCAGGAGGGCGGCCGCGCCGAGGCACAGTACGGCCGCTTCGGCCCATTTGCCCACGGGACTCGCGCTCACGGCCGGCCTGCGGGTCGCCAGGAAGTGCACCCCCTTGCCCAGGAAGAGGAGGAGGGCGAGGAGGCCGAGGGCGGCCATGAGGAGGGCGGTGACGAGGATCGGACTGCTCCCTTGCGGAGATCTGCGCGCGCCGGGTGCCGGGTGCCGGGTGCCCGGGCGGGCCTGCCGGAAGCTACGGACGTGCGTACGGGCGGTCCGGTTGCGCGGGCGGCGGGGGAGGAGGATCACCCGGCCGGAGAGCACCGGCCGGGTGTGGGGGTCCGAGGGGACGGCGGGGTTACGCGAAGCGCTGGTTCGCCGAGCCGTCGCAGGGCTGGAGGCGCAGTTGTTCGTGGGCGGCGGCCACGGTCAGGCACATGCCGGTGGCGGCGGCCGGGCGCAGGGTGGCGCCGTCGCGGACGAACTTCTGGTTGGCGCCGCCGTGGCAGTTCCACAGGATCAGACCGGTGCCGGCCCCGTAGTTCGCGCCGGGGACGTCCAGGCAGCGGTCCTGGGTGAGTTCGGTGTGCACGGCGCCGCGGGCGGGTTCGTACCACCAGCCCTGGTTGCGGCCGCCGTGGCAGTCCCAGCCGACGACCTTGGTGTTGTTGGCGCTGGAGCCGCCGAAGTCGTCGAGGCAGTTGCCGGTGGCCTCGTTCTTGAGGGGCTTGTAGAGGTCGTCCCAGGCGCCGGCCTGCAGGACGGGCGTCCCGGTGCTGGCGGGGTCGGCGCAGGAGGCCTCGCGCAGGCCGGAGTCGTAGAGCTGCGTCAGGCAGGACGCGAAGGCGCCGTGGCCGCGGTAGTTGGGGTGGAAGGACTGGCGGGCGGTGTTCTCGTCCCACGGGAAGTGGTCCCCGACGTCGAGGTAGAGGCCGCGGGCCCAGGTGTCCTCCATGCACACCTCGTGGCCCTGGAAGAGGCGCGAGTTGTCCAGGTAGAGGGCCCCGGAGGCGCGGGCGGCCTCGCGCATGCCCTTCTCGAAGGTGGGGACCGCGTAGTTGCGGCCCCAGGCGGCGTCGGAGTCGTAGCCGGCGCAGCCTCCGGGGAGCTTGCCGGGGAAGTCGGGGTTGTCGTTGAAGTCGGGGCCGATGGGACTGGGGTAGCCCATCACGACGAGCTTGTAGTCGGAGTCGGCGTAGCCGGCGTCGCGCATGACCGTCTTGAGGTCGGCGACGGTGGCCTCCACCTTCGGCTTCAGGCCGTCGACGCGGGCCTGCCAGCCGGGGCCGTACTTGGGCTCGCAGGTGCCCTGGCTGAGCACCCAGCGGGTGACGCAGTCGGTCATGACGGGGCCGAACTGGAGGTCGTCGTTGGCCCCGGCGACCAGCAGCACCATCTTGATCTTCGTGTTGCGGGCCTTGACGGCGAGGCTGTCGCTCTGGACCAGCTCGTCGGCGTACTGCTTGCTGCCGCCGATCCTGATGTTCCCGGTGTAGCCGCCGGAGCAGGCCACGTTGAAGGTCAGGTCGGCCGGGATGCCGGTGCGGTGGATCGCCGAGTCCGGCGAGCGGTGGCACTGGTTGGCGGACGTGTTGGTCGCCGGGTCGTAGTTGCCGACGCCCTCGCCCGAGATCTCGCTGTCGCCGAGCGAGATGAGCCCGGTCTTGCGTTCGTTCAGCGGGCGGATCGCCGGGTCTCCGTAGATCTTGGTGGCCTCGGCGGCCCGGACGGCTTCGAGTTCCGGCGAGAGGGGTGTGATCGAGCCGCCGGCGGCGGGTGCCGCCTGGGCCATGGGGGTGATGGCGGTGACGCCCCCGAGGGCGGCCGCGATCGCCGCGATGGCGGCGAAGGTAGATCTGAGCCTGGGTTTCGTACGCGCACGTGCCATGAAGGCCTCCCCGATTGCAGTGATACCCGCGGTGTTACCCACGGTATTTACTGGTCGGTAGGGGAGTTGGGAACACTTCGAACAAGACAATTGCTCAACTTTTTCAGGAGGCGACGAACATGACAGACGATCAGCAGGCCGAAGCGTTCCGGACCGAGCACGATTCCATGGGCGAGGTACGGGTCCCCGCGCACGCCAAGTGGCGCGCCCAGACCCAGCGCGCCGTGGAGAACTTCCCGCTCTCGGGGCAGCGGCTTGAGCGCGCCCACATCGAAGCCCTGGCCCGCATCAAGTCGGCCGCGGCCGCGGTGAACGAGGAACTGGGCGTGCTGGACGCCGACACGGCGCGGGCCATCCGCTCCGCCGCGGCCGAGGTCGCCGACGGCCGCTGGGACGACCACTTCCCCGTGGACGTCTTCCAGACCGGCTCCGGGACCTCGTCCAACATGAACGCCAACGAGGTCATCGCCACCCTGGCCACCGAACGGCTCGGGCGCGACGTGCACCCCAACGACCACGTCAACGCCTCACAGAGCTCCAACGACGTCTTCCCCTCCTCCATCCACATCGCCGCCACCGCCGCCGTCACCGGCGAGCTGATCCCGGCCCTGGAGCACCTCGCCGTCGCCCTGGAGCGCAAGGAGGCCGCGTTCGCCGAGGTGGTCAAGGCCGGGCGCACGCACCTGATGGACGCCACCCCGGTCACCCTGGGCCAGGAGTTCGGCGGGTACGCCGCCCAGGTGCGCCACGGCGTCGAGCGGCTGCGCGCCGTGCTGCCCCGGCTGGCCGAACTGCCCCTGGGCGGCACGGCGGTCGGCACCGGCATCAACACCCCTCCCGGGTTCTCCGCCGCGGTGATCGCCGAGGTGGCCGCGGCGACCGGGCTGCCGCTGACCGAGGCCCGCAACCACTTCGAGGCCCAGGGGGCCCGGGACGCGCTGGTGGAGACGTCCGGGATGCTCCGAACCATCGCCGTCTCGCTCACCAAGATCTGCAACGATCTGCGCTGGATGGCGTCGGGCCCGCGCACCGGATTGGCCGAAATCAATCTGCCGGATCTGCAACCGGGGTCCTCGATCATGCCCGGAAAGGTCAATCCGGTGGTCCCGGAGGCCGTCCTGATGATCGCCGCGCAGGTGACGGGGAACGACACCGCGGTCGCCGTGGCGGGCGCGGCCGGCAACTTCGAGCTCAATGTGATGCTCCCGGTGATGGCCCGGAACGTCCTCGAATCGATCCGCCTGCTCGGCAACGGCAGCCGGCTGCTGGCCGACCGCACGGTGGACGGGATCACCGCCAATTCCGAGCGGGCCAGGGAGTACGCCGAGTCCTCGCCCTCCGTGGTGACCCCGCTGAACCGCTACATCGGCTACGAGGAGGCGGCCAAGGTCGCCAAGCGGGCCCTCGCCGAGCGGAAGACGATCAGGGAGGTCGTCCTGGAGTCCGGCTACGTCGAGCGGGGCGCGCTCACCCTGGAACAGCTGGACGAGGCCCTGGACGTCCTGCGGATGACCCGCCCCTGAACGGCCCCCTCCCAGGGGCCGAATCCGGTCGTTTACCGTCCCCGCACCCCTCCGCGACCTGCAACGCAGCCAGTTCGGGGGCGGCCGCCCTAAGATCTGCGCATGACAGGTACCCACAGGTCCGTGAGCGGTGCGGGGCACCGCCCCGCACAGGACGCGCGCTGGGCGCCCGGGGACCGGATCCTCTGGCGCTACCGCGACCACGCCCCGGGGCTCAAGGGCCAGGTCCACATCGCCCGTCCGGTGACCGTGGTGCGGGACACCGCCGAGCTGCTGGCGGTGTGGATGGCCCCCGGCACCGAATGCGTCAAGCCGGTGCTCGCGGACGGCACCCCCGTGCACGAGGAGCCGCTCGCCACCCGCTACACCGCGCCGCGGACCACCGTGCGCTCGCGCTGGTTCGGGGCCGGCGTGCTCAAGCTGGCCCGTCCCGGGGAGCCGTGGTCGGTCTGGCTGTTCTGGGACCACGGCTGGCGCTTCAAGAACTGGTACGTGAACCTCGAAGAGCCCCTCGTCCGCTGGTCCGGCGGAGTGGATTCGGTGGACCACTTCCTCGACATCTCCGTCTACCCGGACCGCAGCTGGAACTGGCGGGACGAGGACGAGTTCGCGCAGGCCCAGCGCACCGGACTGATGGACCCGGAGCAGGCCCGGCGGGTGGAGGAGGCCGGGCGGGAGGCGGTCGGGGTGATCGAGGCCTGGGGGTCCCCGTTCCGCGACGGCTGGCAGGACTGGCGGCCCGATCCGGCCTGGGGCGTTCCGGCCCTGCCCGAGGACTGGGACCGCACCCCGGCGCATATGACGTCATGAGACCCTTGATGCGCCCCCGGGGTTCAAACGTAGGATCGTCCTCCGCCGGTCGTGCGCGGGGGGCCGACCGGTCCCCGTAACCGCAAATGACCTGCGGCGACCGGGACTTGACCGGAGGTCGACGCCGAACGAGAGGTAACGAGCGGGACGCGGATCCCGGGGGTGATGGTGCCCCCGCCGCTGAGCGGGTATACCGCGACTGACCGAGTTGAGTGCAGCGCACATCGAGCGCAAACGGACGGAATTCCACGCGTGACGGAGTACCCCACCTCCCAGGAGGGCCCGCAGCCCGCCGTCGCCTCAGGCGGAGGTACGGACGAGCCCGGCCACGGCAAGGCCCCCATCGCGGCCGCCGAGGCCGTACGCACGCATGCGCAGACTCCGGCAGCCGACCTCCCGCGCCCGCGCGGCGCCGCCGGGAGCGGCGGACCGCAGGGCAGCCGGGCCTCCGGCCACGACGCGGCGGACACCGGCCCGGCCGGCGCCCGCG
>NZ_JBFRER010000051.1:0-50329 GCF_052114405.1 Streptomyces sp. M-16
GGCGGCGGCGGGCAGTGGTGGCCGCCGCCGTGCCCGCCGCCGTGTCCGTCGTGGTGATGTCCGCCACCCCGGCCGTCGCCGTCCGCGCCGCCGCCGGCGGCCGCGAACGCCTCCAGGACGGTCCGGCCGTCCCCGGCGTCGATCGTCGCGTAGGCGCAGCTATCGGCCACGGCCGGTGAGGCGGACAGTGCCGCCCACAGCAGGACCGGAACCGCCAGCAGGCGCCTGGCACAGGCTCTGTTCACCCGGGGAGCATGCGGCCGCGCGCGCCCGCGCGCGCGGGGCACGGAACCGGTTCGCCTGAACGGGCGGAGTTGGCACCGTAGAGGTTTGAGCCAGCTCCGGAGCGCCTCGGATCGCCCTCCGATCAAATCTCAAAAGGTATTTGTCGGTTTCTTCACCACGGGTGTCCGGACCTGCACGTGCCTTTGGTGTGTGACCAAGAACGGACCGCCAATTTCCGCTTTTACTCGCTCCGTTGGCAAATGATCAGTACATTCGGCTCGGACAGGAGTCCGACCCCCGTCCCACCCCCCGGACGGACCGGCACGACGACGGCTTGGAGACCCCGATGGAACGCCCCGCCTGGGCCCCGCCAGGCATCGACATATCGGTGCCGAGCGTGTCCCGCATCTACGATTACTACCTGGGCGGCTCCCACAATTTCGAGGTCGACCGCCAGGCGGCCCGCCGGGCCATGGAATTCATGCCGGGGCTCCCCAAGATCATGCAGGCCAACCGGGCATTCATGCGCCGCGCCGTCCGCCACGCGGTCGCCGAGGGCATCACACAGTTCCTCGACATCGGCTCCGGCATCCCGACCTTCGGCAACGTCCACGAGGTCGCCCACGCCGCGAGCCCCGAGGCCCACGTGGTCTACGTCGACCACGACCCGGTGGCCGTGGCGCACAGCCAGGCCGTCCTGGCCGGTGACGAGCGCTCCGGCGTCGTCGCCGCCGACCTGCGCAAGCCGCAGGACATCCTGTCCGCCCCCGAAACCGCCCGGCTGCTGGACCTCGACCGGCCCGTCGCGCTGCTGCTGGTCGCCGTCCTGCACTTCCTGGAGGACGCCGACGAGCCCTACGCCGCCGTCGCGCAGCTGCGCGAAGCGCTGGCCCCCGGCAGCCTGCTGATCCTCACCCACGCCTCCTACGAGGGCATTCCGGTCACCGAGGAGGTCGCGTCCGGCACGGTCGGCGTCTACCGCGGCATCCGCAACCCGCTGGTCATGCGGAACCACGACGCCATCAGCGGCTTCTTCGACGGCTTCGAACTGCTGGAGCCGGGCCTCGTGTCGATGCCCGACTGGCGTCCGGACCGCACCGGTCCGCTTGCGGAGGGCGAGGCTCCGGAGGACCCGTACGCCTTCTCGGGCTACGGCGGCGTGGGACGCAAGGCGTGAGACTCCCCGCTCCGACCCCGCCACCCGCCATCCCGAGTCCGTCCCGCGAGGCGGACGCCGGCCGGGCGACGCCCCCGCAGGACCCGCCGGCACCCCTGGAAACGCCCGGCCCGCACTCGGGCCGGGCGCCGCTGCGCGAGCTGCGCAGCGGCCTGGAGGACCGGATCGCGCGTTTCGCGACGATCTGGGGACGGGCCATCTTCCCCGTCACGGCCACCTCGCTGACCCGGCCCGAGTTCGAACGGCACCTCGTCCCCCTGACCCGGACCCTCACCGAGGCCCTCCACGCCCGGCCCTTCGACGCCGGTGTCGCCCAGCGCGTCGGCGCCGAACTGGTCGCCGTGCACTGCACCGACCCCGAGGCGCTGGCCGGCACCCTGGGCGTGGTCGAGTCCTACCTGGTCCTCTACTGCGGGCCGGACGGCTCCGGGACCGAGGGGACCGAGGAGTACCGTTCCCGCTGCGCGCGGCTCCAGCACGCCATCGCCGCCGGTTTCGCCCGGGCCCTGCGCGAGCGGACGCTGCGGGAGCAGGAGGCCATCGCACGCTCCGCCCTGACGGCCCGCATCGACGCACAGCAGGCCCTGCACGCGAGCGAGGCACGCTTCCGGGCGGTCTTCGAGGGCGCGGCCGTCGGGATCGGCATCGCCGACCTGCAGGGCAACGTGCTGGAGGTCAACGACACCCTGCTCCAGATGTTCGGCGGCCTCGAAGGCCACGTCCGGGGCCGCAACGTCAGCGAATGGGGACATCCCGACGACACCCCGCACGTCTGGCGGATGTACGGGGAGCTGGTGCGCGGGGAGCGCGAGCACTACCGGGTGGAGAAGCCCTACTACCGGCACGACGGGACCGTCCTGTGGACCAACCTGACGGTGTCGCTGCTGCGCGACGCCGACGGCGTCCCCCAGTACCAGCTGGCCCTGATGGAGGACACCACCGAACGCCGCCTGCTCAACCTGCGCCTGCGCTACGAGGCCACCCACGACGCGCTCACCGGGCTGCCCAACCGCACGCTGTTCTTCGAGCGGCTGGAGAAGGCCCTCGGCGGAGCGCCCACCACCCGCTTCGGCCTGTGCTACCTCGATCTCGACGGGTTCAAGGCGGTCAACGACAGCCTCGGCCACTCGGCGGGCGACCGGCTGCTGGTTGAGGTGGCCGACCGGCTCCAGAGCTGTGCGACCGGACCGGGCGAGGTGGTCGCGCGCCTGGGCGGCGACGAGTTCGTCGCCCTGACCACCGGGCCCGCCGCCGACAGCGAGGAGAAGGTGACGGACCTGGCGGTGCGGATCCTCTCCGCGCTGTCCACCCCCATCCGGCTGGAGGGCCGGGAGCTCACGGTGCGCGGCAGCATCGGCATCGTGGAGGGCCGGGCGGGCGAACGCACCGCGGCGGAGGTGCTGCGCAGCGCCGACATCACCATGTACCGGGCCAAGGCGGCCGGGGGCAACCGCTTCGAGTTCGCCGACGCGGAGGCCGACGCCCGCGCCATCACCCGGCACGGACTGACCAACGCCCTGCCGGCCGCGCTGGAACGCGGCGAGTTCTTCATCGAGTACCAGCCGCTGGTGCACATGCACGACGGCAGCGTGCACGGCGCCGAAGCGCTGGTGCGCTGGTCGCACCCGCAGTACGGGGTCCTCGGCCCGGACCGCTTCATCCCGCTCGCGGAGCGGACCGGACTGATCGTGCCGCTCGGCCGCTGGGTCCTGGAGGAATCGGTCCGCCAGGCCCGCAACTGGCAGCGCCAGCACGGCGGGGCGACCCTGCGCGTCAACGTCAACCTCTCGCCGACCCAGCTCCACCACCCGGGCCTGGTCGCCGACACCGTGCGCGTGCTGGAGAGCTCCGGCCTGGCCCCGGGCTCCCTGTGCCTGGAGGTCACCGAATCGGCGCTGATCGGAGCCGACGACGAACTCCTGGAGCCACTGCGCCGGCTCGCCGCCCTCGGCGTGGACATCGCCCTCGACGATTTCGGCACCGGCTACTCGAACCTGGCCAACCTCCGCCGCCTCCCGGTCAGCGTCCTGAAGCTGGACCGCTCCTTCACCCAGGGAATGCAGCAGCAGCCGGCCAACCCCGTCGACGTCAAGATCGTGGAGGGCATCGTCGCCCTGGCCCACAGCCTCGAACTCGCGGTGACGGTCGAGGGAGTGGAGACCGGCGTCCAGGCGGCCCAGCTCCGCGCCCTCGGCTGCGACACCGCCCAGGGCTGGTACTACGCCCGCCCCGGAGCCCCGGACCGCATCCACGCCCTCTCCCTCTCGGACGCCGTGCCCACCCCCTGACCCGCCGGGTCGGCCCGCACCCTGACCAGCCGGGCCGGCCCACCCCCTGACCGGTCGGCAGGCCCACCCCCCTGACCGGTCGGCTGGCCCACCCCCCTGACCGGTCGGCAGGCCCGCACCCTGACCCGCCGGGCCGGCCCGCGCCCGGCCGTGGCAGGCCGGCTCGTGTCGGCCTCCGCCCGGCCGGCCCGGGTCGGCCGAGCCAGGCCGGGGTCCGGTCCGGGCCGCCGGGCTATGGCCCGAGCCGGGTGGGGTGGGGTGGAGTGGGGGATCGGGCAGGGCCGGGCCGGGTCATGGTCCGAGCCGGGTCGGGCCAGGCCGGCGAGCGGGCACGGCCACATCAGGCGGGTCCCGGTCCGAGCCGGGCAGGCCGGGACCTTTCCAGGGCGGTCGGGGGTCCTCCCGGGTTACCGGTTCATGCCGACCTCCGTACCCCGGCCCGGCTCGCGGACCGCGGCCAGAACCCGCCGGTGCCGCGCAGTGGTGTCGGCCAGGAGATCCGCCGCGGCCGGCAGCCGCTCGGCCTCGTAGGCGTCGAGCGCGCCTTCCCCGCCCTGCCCGGCCAGGGCTCCGGCCAGCGTCCGGCCCAGGGCGGCCGCGTCCTGGATGCCGGTGTTCATGCCCAGCCCGCCGGCTATGGGGTGGACGTGCGCGGCGTCCCCGGCGAGGAAGGCCCGGCCCACCCGCATCCGGGTGGCCATGCGGACGTTGACCCGCCAGGCGGAGAGCCACGTGGCATCCGCGAGCCGGATCCCCGGCATCCGGGCATGCCGGTCGAAGAGCCGCTGGAAGCCCTCCAGCGACGCCGGCAGCAGTCCGCCCCGCTCGTGCTTCTCGGGCGCGGCCTGCAACTGGAAGGTGTCCGTCCCCGGCATCGGGCAGAGCAGTATCCCGTCACCTTCCGAGGTGAACCACTGGTGCCAGAAGTCCCGGCTGAGCCCGGGGGCACGGACGTCCCCGATGACCATCGCGGGCTCCTCCTCCCCCCTGCCTTCGAAGGGAATGCCGAGGAGTTTGCGGGTGGTGCTGCGCCCGCCGTCGCACCCGGCGAGATAGCCGGCTCCGATCGTGGCGCCGTCCGCCAGCTCCGCGCGGACGCCCGCCGCGTCCTGGGTGATCCCGGCGAGCCGGGACCCGTACTCGACCCGCACGCCCAGGTCGGCGAGGCGGTCGCGCAGTGCCTCTTCGATCTGCCACTGCCCTATCAGCAGGCCGCTGCCGGGCATGGGGGTGTCGTTGACATGTGCTCCGTCGAAGTATTTGCGCAGGACCACCTCGCTGCTTCCGATGGTCGTCAGGGGCTCGGCGGCGCCCAGCCCTCGGAGAACGTCCATGCTGCTCGGCCAGAGCCCCTTGCCGCGGGACTCGCGGTGTGGTGCGCCGCGTCCTTCGATGACGCGGACGGCGGCTCCCCTCAGGGCGAGTTCACAGGCCAGGGTCAGCCCCGTGGGGCCGGAGCCCACGACCAGTACGTCTGTCATCGGATGTCCTCTCGCTGTCGATGACACAAGGGAAGCGCCTCGGGGGCGAAAAAGCAACCCGGTCACGAAATTAACCCGGTCATGATTCTGTGGTACGGTGGACGCATGGACAACACGACGGGTCTGCGCGAGAGCAAAAAGCTGCGTACGCGTCGCCTGCTGGCGGCCACGGCGCTGGAACTCTTCCTGGAACGGGGCTTCGACGCCGTGTCCGTGGCCGATGTCGCCGCCGCGGCCGAGGTGTCCAAACCCACCCTGTTCCGGTACTTCCCGACCAAGGAGGACCTGGTGCTCGACCGGTTCGCCGACCATCAGGACGAGGTGGCCCGCATCGTGCGCGACCGGGACGCGGGCCTCACACCGGTGGGGGCCGTGCACGCGCACTTCCTGACGGCCCTCGATGAGCGCGACCCGATCACCGGCCTCTGTGATCACCCGAACGTGCTGGCCTTCCAGGGGCTGCTCTACTCCACCACGAGCCTTGAGGCCCGGATCGCCCACTACACGGCCCGTGAGGTCGAGCTGCTCGCCGCCGCCCTGGAGGCGGAGTCGGTGCCGCCGCTCGCCGCCCGGCTCGCCGCCACGCACCTGGTGGCGGTCCGCCACGAGCTGGGCCGGGAGAACTGGCGCCGCCTCGCGGCGGGCGCCACCGTCGACGAAGTCCATCCGGCTGCCGTGGCCGAGGCGGACCAGGCCTTCGGCATGCTGGCCGACGGCTTCGACCGGACGCTGCTCCCGCCCAGACGTCCGAACTGACGGTGTTCGGCGGCCCCGTGGAGCGCTCGGACGGGACGGCCGGCAGGAGAGGGGTGCCTCACCCGGCCTCCCCGAGGAGATCGTGCCGCTCGCGGCGCGAGGGGAGTGGCGCACGGGCGTGGTGACGGCGCCACCGCGCGGAAGGATCCGCGGCCGGGGAAGGCGCGGGACGCGCCCGGCGCCGGCCGCTCAGCCGACGAGCATGCGCTTCAGTTCGCGCGCCGCGCGCGGGGGTGCCACGTCGGTACGGTGGGCCAGCGCGATCGTGCGGCGCAGCGGCGAGCCCGCGAGCCGGGTGGCGCGCAGGCCCGGACCGGCGGTGTCGACGACCATGGCCGGAACCACCGCGATGCCCAGACCCGCCCGCACGAAGCCCAGTACGGCGTCCATCTCGCCGCCCTCCACCGTGAACACCGGCTCGAAGCCCGCCGCCCGGCAGGCCGCCACCGTCAGGTCCCGCAGGTCGTAGCCGTGGCGGAACATCACCATCGGCTCGTCGCGCAGGTCCGCGATGGCCGGTTCCCGCCCGCCCGCCGGCGGCGGGAGGTCGGCCGACGAGACCACCACCAGGTCCTCCGTCAGCAGCTCCACCGTCGTCAGCGCGGGCGCCGAGGGCGGCAGCGGCAGCGCGATCAGGGCCAGGTCCAGGACCCCCCGCGCCAGTTCCCGTACGAGGTCCAGCGAACCGCTCTCCTCGATCAGCAGCTCGATCCCCGGGTGCGCCGTGTGGAAGGCCCGCAGCACCGCCGGCAGCAGGCCCGTGCAGACGCTCGGCGTCGCGCCGAGCCGCACCCGGCCGCGCCGCAGCTGCGCCAGCTCCTGCACCTCCAGCCGCGCCGTGTCCGCGTCGGCCAGGATCCGCCGCGCCAGCGGCAGCAGCGCCTCGCCCGCGTCGGTGAGCGCGATGTTCCCCCGGGCGCGGCTGAACAGTTCGGCGCCCAGCTCCCGTTCGAGCGCCTTGATCTGCTGCGACAGCGACGGCTGCGCCACGTGCTCACGCTCGGCGGCGCGGGTGAAGTGCCGGGTCTCGGCGACGGCCACGAAATAGACGAGCTGCTGGAACTGCATACGACCAGGCTAGCGCCCACGATAGGTGCTGCCTATCGCGATCAGCTCCACCATGTCTTGGACCTTTCGGGACCTTGGTCCTTACGGTCGTGGCATGGCTCTGGCAACGCGGACGGATCGACGGCCGTCCACCACGCGCACCATCTGGGACTCCACCGTCGGCAAGAAGTCCGTGATGGCCGTATCCGGCCTGATCATGCTCGGCTACCTCGTCGTGCACATGCTCGGCAACCTCAAGATCTTCTTCGGGGCGGACGAGTTCAACGGCTACGCCCACTGGCTGCGCACCCTCGGCTCCCCGTTCCTGCACCACGAGTGGGCCCTGTGGATCGTGCGCGTGGTCCTGGTCGCCGCCGTCGTCGCCCACGCCGTGTGCGCCTACCAGCTCAGCCGGCGTGAMATCAAGGCACGCCCGGTGAAGTACGCACACAAGCGCCGACGCGCGAGCTACGCCACCCGCACGATGCGCTGGGGCGGGATCATCCTCGCCCTGTTCATCGTCTGGCACCTCCTCGACCTCACCACCCTCACCGTCAACGAGCGCGCCTGGGCCGGCCACCCCTACGAGAACGTCCTCGCCACCTTCTCGACCTGGTACGGCAACACCATCTACATCGTGGCGATGGCGGCCCTCGGCCTCCACGTCCGCCACGGCTTCTGGAGCGCGGCCCAGACCCTCGGCGCGGGCAGTGCCCGGCGCGAGCGGACGCTGAAGTTCCTGGCCAACGCCCTGGCCCTCGTCCTCTTCGCGGGCTTCGTGTCCGTCCCCGTCGCCGTCATGACCGGAATGGTGAGCTGACCGTGAACACCGACCCCACCGACCCCACCGACTCCACCGATCACTCCGGTCACGCCGACCACTTCGATCACGCGGCCCACAGCGCCTACGCCGACTACACGACCGGCGACCCGATCGCCGACACCAAGGCCCCCGAGGGCCCGATCGCAGAGCGCTGGGACCGCCGCCGCTTCGAGGCCAAGCTCGTCAACCCCGCCAACCGCCGCAAGCACCGCGTCATCGTCGTCGGCACCGGCCTGGCGGGCGCCGCGGCCGGCGCCACCCTCGCGGAGCAGGGCTACCACGTCGTCCAGTTCTGCTTCTCGGACTCCCCGCGCCGCGCGCACTCGATCGCCGCGCAGGGCGGCATCAACGCCGCGAAGAACTACCGCAACGACGGCGACTCCRTCCACCGCCTCTTCTACGACACCGTCAAGGGCGGGGACTTCCGCGCCCGCGAGTCCAACGTCCACCGCCTCGCCCAGATCTCCGTCGAGATCATCGACCAGTGCGTGGCCCAGGGCGTCCCCTTCGCCCGCGAGTACGGCGGCCTCCTCGACACCCGCTCCTTCGGCGGCGTCCAGGTCTCCCGCACCTTCTACGCCCGCGGCCAGACCGGTCAGCAACTGCTGCTCGGCGCCTACCAGGCGCTGTCGCGGCAGATCGCCGCCGGGAACGTCGAGATGCACGCCCGCACCGAGATGCTCGACCTGATCACCGTCGACGGAGTCGCCCGCGGCATCGTCGTCCGCGACCTGGTCACCGGAAGGATCTCCACCCACTACGCCGACGCCGTGGTGCTGGCCAGCGGCGGGTACGGCAACGTCTTCTACCTCTCCACCAACGCCATGAACTCCAACGCGACCGCCGTCTGGCGGGCGCACCGGCGCGGGGCGTACTTCGCCAACCCGTGCTTCACCCAGATCCACCCCACCTGCATCCCGCGCACCGGCGACCACCAGTCCAAGCTCACCCTGATGAGCGAGTCCCTGCGCAACGACGGTCGCATCTGGGTCCCCAGGGCCAAGGGCGACACCCGCCCCGCCGCCGAGATCCCCGAAGCGGAGCGCGACTACTACCTGGAGCGGATCTACCCCTCCTTCGGCAACCTCGTGCCCCGCGACATCGCCTCCCGCGCCGCGAAGAACGTCTGCGACGAGGGCCGCGGCGTCGGCCCCGGTGGGCAGGGCGTCTACCTCGACTTCGCCGACGCCATCCGCCGCATGGGCCGCGACAAGGTCGCCGAGAAGTACGGCAACCTCTTCGACATGTACGAGCGGATCACCGCCGAGAACCCGTACGAGGTCCCGATGCGGATCTACCCCGCCGTGCACTACACGATGGGCGGACTGTGGGTCGACTACGACCTCCAGACCACCGTGCCCGGCCTGTTCGCGATCGGCGAGGCCAACTTCTCCGACCACGGGGCCAACCGCCTCGGCGCCTCCGCCCTCATGCAGGGCCTCGGCGACGGCTACTTCGTGCTCCCCTCGACCATCAACGACTACCTCGCCCGCCACCCGCACCACGAGGAGGTCGACGACAGCCACCCCGAGGCCGCGGCCGCCGTCCGCGAGACCCGCGACTGCCTCGCGAAGCTGCTCGCCGTCGACGGGGACCGCACGCCCGACTCCTTCCACCGCGAGATCGGCGAACTCATGTGGGAGTACTGCGGGATGGCCCGCACCGAGGAGGGCCTGCGCAAGGCGCTGAACCGCATTCCGGAGATCCGCGAGGAGTTCTGGCGACGCATCAAGGTCCCCGGCAGCGGCGAGGAGTTCAACCAGTCGCTGGAGAAGGCCAACCGCATCGTCGACTACCTCGAACTCGCCGAGCTGATGTGCCTCGACGCCCTCCACCGCGCCGAGTCCTGCGGCGGCCACTTCCGCGAGGAGTCCCAGACCCCGGACGGCGAGGCGGCCCGCCGCGACGAGGAGTTCGGCTACGCCGCCGCCTGGGAGTACCGCGGCACCGCGGCCGCACCCGTCCTGCACAAGGAAGACCTCGTCTTCGAGTACGTCCACCCCACCCAGCGGAGCTACGCATGAAGCTCACCCTGCGCGTCTGGCGCCAGCGGAACACCGACGCCCCCGGCGCCATGGCCTCCTACGAGGTCGACGGCATCTCGAAGGACATGTCCTTCCTGGAGATGCTCGACACCCTCAACGAGGACCTCATCCTGCGCGGCGAGGACCCGGTCGCCTTCGACCACGACTGCCGCGAGGGCATCTGCGGCGCGTGCAGCCTCGTCATCAACGGCGACGCCCACGGGCCCGAGCGCACCACCACCTGCCAGCTGCACATGCGCTCCTTCGCCGACGGGGACACCATCGACGTCGAACCATGGCGGGCCTCGGCCTTCCCCGTGGTCAAGGACCTCGTCGTCGACCGCAGCGCCTTCGACCGGATCATCCAGGCCGGCGGCTACATCACGGCGCCGACCGGATCCGCCCCCGAGGCGCACGCCACCGCCGTGCCCAAGCCCGACGCCGACTCCGCCTTCGAGCACGCCGAGTGCATCGGCTGCGGTGCCTGCGTGGCAGCCTGCCCCAACGGCTCCGCGATGCTGTTCACCTCCGCCAAGATCAACCACCTCAACGTGCTCCCGCAGGGTTCCCCCGAGCGCGAGACGCGGGTGCTGGACATGGTGGCCCGGATGGACGACGAGGGCTTCGGAGGCTGCACCCTGACCGGCGAATGCGCCACGGCCTGCCCCAAGGGCATCCCGCTGCCGTCGATCGCCGCGATGAACAAGGAATGGCTCCGCGCGGTCCGCAAGGGCTGAGGCCCGGCGGCCGGCACCGGTGGGCCCCCGCGGCCCGCACCACCGGTGGGCCCCGCGGTCCGGGCCGGCCCGGCCGGAGCGCCGTTCCGCCACCGGTGGGCCCATCGTCCGATCGGGCGGTGGGCCGTTCGGGCGGTGGGCCGATCGGCTGATCCGATCGGCCGACCGGGCGCTCGTACGGGCCCCGCGCCGCGCCGCGCCCCGGCCGAGCCCGGGGCGTGCGCTTCAGTGGACCCCATGCCACAAGCCCCCGCCGGGTCCGGACCGCGCCGACGCAGCGTGCTGGCCGCCGCGGCACTCGCCCCCCTGGCGGCCGCCGGATGCGCCACCGAGGACGCCTCCCGCAGTCCGGCGGCCGGCCCCCAGCCGCCCCCCAAGGACGCCCTCGTCATGGTGATGCGGCACGCGGAGAAGCCCTACGCCGGGGACACCGGCGAGGACGACGACGGCGTCGAGCACCCCGGCCACCTCGCCGTCCGGGGCGTGCGCCGCGCCGAAGAGCTGCACCTGCTGTTCGCGCCGACCGCCGGCGCCCGGCTGCCCCGGCCCGCCGTGCTCTTCGCGACCGGCGGGCCCGCGAACGCCCCCGCCCGGTGCAGACAGACCCTGGAGCCCCTGGCCGCCGCCCTGCGGATGCCCGTACGAGGTGAATTCGCCCTCGGCGCCGAATCGGACCTGGCCCGCGAGGTGCTGGCCGCCCGGATGCCCGTCCTCGTCTGCTGGGAGCACACCGGCATCCCCCGGCTGCTCCACGCCCTCGGAGCGGACCGGGCCCGCGGCCTCCCCACGGCCTGGCCCGACCGCTACGACCTCGTCTGGGTCCTCACCCGCACCCGGGGCCAGTGGGCCTTCCGCGAACTCCCGCAGCACCTGCTGCCGGGAGACGCGTAGGACACCCGGCCTACGCCTGCCCCAGCGCGCGGGCCAGGTAGCCGGCCGTACGGCCCTCGCCGCGGGCGGCGACCTCCGCGGGCGGGCCGCAGGCCGTGACCCGGCCGCCCTCCGCGCCGCCGCCCGGACCCAGGTCGACGACCCAGTCCGCGCCCGCCACCACCTCCATGTCGTGCTCCACGACCACCACCGAGTGCCCCGCGTCCACCAGCCCGTGCAACTGCCCCAGCAGCACCCGCACATCGGCCGGGTGCAGACCCGTCGTCGGCTCGTCCAGCAGGTACAGGGTGTGGTCGCGGCGCAGCCGCTGCAGCTCCGTCGCCAGCTTGATCCGCTGCGCCTCGCCGCCCGAGAGCTCCGTCGCCGGCTGCCCCAGCCGCAGGTAGCCCAGACCGATGTCCGCCAGCGCCCGCAGGCTGCGCGCCGCCGCGGGGACGTCCGCGAAGAAGACGGCCGCCGCCTCCACGGTCAGCCCCAGGACCTGCGCGATGTCCAGCCCGGCGTACCGGACCTCCAGCGTCTCGGCGTTGTACCGGGCGCCCGCGCAGACCGGACAGGGGGCGTACGTACTGGGCAGGAAGAGGAGCTCGACGGATACGAAGCCCTCGCCCTGGCAGGTCTCGCAGCGTCCGCCCGGCACGTTGAAGGAGAACCGGCCCGCCTTCCAGCCGCGCGCCTTCGACTCCGGCAGCGCGGTGAACAGCCTGCGCACCACGTCGAACAGCCCCGTGTACGTGGCCAGGTTCGATCGGGGCGTCCGTCCGATCGGCTTCTGGTCCACCTCCACCAGCCGCCGCACCGGGAAGTCCGCCTCCGCCAGCCGCCCGTCGACCTCCCGCGCGAGCACCTGACCCACCAGCGTGGACTTGCCCGAACCCGACACCCCGGTCACCGCCGTGAACACCCCGAGCGGGAACTCCACCGTCAGATCGCGCAGGTTGTGCCGGTCGGCGCCGGTGACCCGGACCGTCCCGGTGGCCGTACGGACCGGCCGGGCGTCCGCCGCCCCCTCCGGCCGCGGGAAGAGGTGGCGGGCCGTCGCCGACTCCGCCACCCCCGCGAGCCCTTCCGGCGGTCCGCTGTACAGCACCCGGCCCCCGTGCTCCCCGGCCAGCGGTCCGACGTCCACCAGCCAGTCCGCGTGCCGCACCACGTCCAGGTGGTGCTCCACCACGAAGACGGTGTTCCCGGCCGACTTGAGCCGGTCCAGTACGCCGAGCAGCGCCTCGGTGTCGGCCGGGTGCAGTCCCGCCGACGGCTCGTCGAGGACGTACACCACCCCGAACAGCCCCGACCGCAGCTGCGTGGCCAGCCGCAGCCGCTGGAGCTCGCCCGCGGACAGGGCCGGCGCGGTCCGGTCCAGGCTCAGGTAGCCGAGCCCGAGTTCCACGACGGGCGCGATCCGCCCGCGCAGGTCCTCGGCCAGCACCCGGGCCGCCTCGTCCTCGGTCCCGGCCGACGCCAGTACGCCGTCCAGCTCGCTGAGCGCGAGCCCCGCGAGCTCCGCGATCGTGCGGCCCGCGAAGGTCACCGCCAGGGCCTCCGGCCGCAGCCTGCGCCCCTCGCACACCGGGCACGGCGCGTCGGTGAGGAACTTCTCGGCCCGAGCCCGCAGGGTCGCGCTCTTGGTGTCCGAGAAGGTCCGCATCACGTAGCGGTGGGCGCTCATGTAGGTTCCCTGGTAGGGCCGTTGGATCCGGTCGGCGTCCCGCACCGGGTGCACGGTGACCACCGGCTGCTCCTCGGTGAACAGGATCCACTCGCGCTCCGCCGTCGGCAGCTCCCGCCACGGCCGGTCCACGTCGTGGCCGAGCACCTCCAGGATGTCGCGCAGGTTCTTGCCCTGCCAGGCGCCCGGCCAGGCGGCGACGGCTCCTTGACGGATCGACAGCGCCGGGTCCGGTACGAGGAGTTCCTCGCTGGTGCGGTGGATCCGCCCGAGCCCGTGGCAGGAAGGGCAGGCACCGGCGGCGGTGTTGGGGGAGAAGGCGTCCGAGTCCAGGCGCGGCGCGCCCGGGGGGTACGTACCGGCCCGGGAGTACAGCATCCGCAGGGAGTTGGACAGGAGGGTCACCGTGCCCACCGAGGAGCGCGAGCCCGGGGAGGAGCGGCGCTGCTCCAGGGAGACGGCGGGCGGCAGCCCCGTCACCGCGTCCACCTTCGGAGCGCCGATCTGGTGGATGAGGCGCCGGGCGTAGGGAGCCACGGACTCGAAGTACCGGCGCTGCGCCTCGGCGTAGAGGGTGCCGAAGGCGAGGGAGCTCTTCCCGGAGCCGGAGACCCCGGTGAAGACGGTCAGGGTGTCGCGGGGGATGTCGACGTCGACCCCGCGCAGGTTGTGCTCCCGGGCACCCCGCACCCGTACGCAGGGGTCGACGGTCTCGCGGCCGGGACCGGGACCGGGGACGGCGGGACCGGGGGCATCGGGGGAGTGGCGCATTCGCCCCAGTTTAGGGCCCTACGACAGCCCGGCGATCCGGGCCAGCCGGGCGAAGCCGTCCAGCAGGGCCGTCCGGTCGTACGTGGAGGTGGTGACGAGCAGCTCGTCCGCCCCGGTGCTCTCCGCGATCCGGGCGAGTTCCGCCGCGACCTGCTCCTCGGTGCCGGCGACGTGCCCGGCGAGGGCGCCCTCGTACAGCTCCCGTTCCTTGGGGGTCATCTCCATCGCCTCGATCGCGGCGGCCGGGCGCAGGGGCGGGAAGGCGCCGCGGGTGCGGGAGTGGGYCAGCGACCAGGCCTCCGGGACCAGGATCCGCCGGGCCTCCTCCTCGGTGGCGGCGACCGCGACGGTCCCCGACACCACCACGTAGGGCGTGGAGCGCCGGGCGGAGGGACGGAACTCCGCGCGGTAGCGCTCGACCGCCTCCGTGACGCGGGCGCGGGCCCGCAGGTCGCCCACCACCAGCGGCAGCCCGGCGCGGGCCGCGATCCCCGCGCCCTCGCCGGTGGCCAGGACGTACGCCGGTATGCGCAGCCCCTCGGCGGGGCGGGCGTGCACCTCGGGGTGGGCCCGCTGGGTGCCGTCGATCCAGCCGAGCAGCTCGGTCAGCTGTTCCTCGAAGCGGTCGGCGTCCCCGGTGTCCCGGCCCAGGGCCCGGCGGATGCCGCCCGTGAAGCCGACCGAACGGCCGAGGCCCATGTCGATCCGGGCGGGGAACAGCGCCTCCAGGACCCCGAACTGTTCGGCGACCACCAGGGGCTGGTGGTTGGGCAGCATGACCCCGCCGGTGCCGACCCGGATCCGCCGGGTCGCGGCGGCCACGGCGGCGGCCAGGACGGTGGGGGCGGAGCCCGCGACCCCGGGCACGCTGTGGTGCTCGGACACCCAGAAGCGGTGGTAGCCGAGTTCCTCCGCCGCGCGGGCCAGTTCCACGGTGTCGCGCAGCGCCTCGGGGGCGGGGTGCCCTTCGCGGGTGCGGGACCGGTCCAGGATCGAAATTCTTGTGATCACACAGGTCTCAACGCGTGGCGCCGGTGGTGATTCCCGGCACGGGACGGCCGGAGCCCCCTCCGGGACCGGTCCCGCCCGCTCGGTTCCCGCTGTCGGTGGCGGCGCCTACGCTGCCGTCATGACCGAGACCGCATCCCGCCGCCCGCTGGCCGTGTTCGACATCGACAACACCCTGGCCGACACCGGCCACCGCCAGCACTTCCTGGAAGGCCGGCCGCGTGACTGGGAGGGCTTCTTCGGCGCGGCCCCGGCCGATCCGCCGCTGGCGCGCGGCATCGCGCTCGCGGTGGAGAGCGCGGCCGACTGCGAGGTCGTGTACCTGACCGGCCGGCCGGAGCGGTGCCGGGCGGACACCGAGGACTGGCTGGTCCGGCACGGCCTGCCCGGGGGCAGGATATGGATGCGCGGCAACCAGGACCGGCGGCCGGCCCGGCAGACCAAGCTGGAGGTGCTCCAGCGGCTCGCCCGGGGCCGTGAGGTGCGCATGCTCGTCGACGACGACGAACTCGTCTGCCAGGCCGCCCGCGCAGCCGGCTTCCGGGTGGTCCTCGCGGACTGGGCGGCGGAGGCGCCGGAGCTCAAGGACGCCCAGGAGGGCGAGGGCCGCACCTGAGCGCCGGCGGCCGCCGCACGCCGCGGTGGCCGCCTCCGCCCCACTCGCCTGCGCCCACCCGCCTGTGCCCTGCCCGCGTGGACTCGTGCGCCCGTGCCCTGCCCGCGTGGACTCGCGCGCCTGTGCCCTGCCCGCGTGGACCCGAGCGCCTGTGCCCTGCCCGCGTGGACCCGCCCGGCAGGACGGCCCGCGTCGCCGACGCCCGCCGCGGCCTCGCCGTGCTCGCAACCGTCGCCCTCGATCCAGGCTCCAGCGCCCGTCAGTCCTCGCCGTCGAGGCGGAAGCCCACCTTCAGGCCTACCTGGTAGTGCGCGATCTGCCCGTTCTCGATGTGCCCGCGCATCTGTGTGACCTCGAACCAGTCCAGGTTCCGGAGGGTCTGGCCCGCACGGGCCAGACCGTTCCGGATGGCCTGATCGATGCCCTCGTGGGAGGTGCCGACGATCTCGGTCACCCGGTAGGTGTGGTTGGACACGGTGCTCTCCCGCCAGTCGTCGCTGTTGCCTTGTTCCACGGTGCCCCAGTAAGGCCGGGTCCGCGAACTTTGCGTGAACAGTCCCGGGTGAAAGGGGGTTGACCCACCCATTGGTCTATGCCAATTTCAAGCCATCTGAGATCCATCCCCAGAAGGTGACCCCCGTGACCCTCGTGAAGATGCG
The DNA here is from genome assembly GCF_052114405.1 of Streptomyces sp. M-16. Classification (NCBI taxonomy): domain Bacteria; kingdom Bacillati; phylum Actinomycetota; class Actinomycetes; order Kitasatosporales; family Streptomycetaceae; genus Streptomyces; species Streptomyces sp. M-16. Next base: position 16,173 of record NZ_JBFRER010000051.1, read on the forward strand.
CTCCCTCGCCGTGTGTACGGCGCTCGCGGCGGCTGCCGCACTGACCGGCTGCGGCGGCCAGTCGGCCGGCTCGGGCGGCGGCTCCGAGAAGGTGACCCTCTGGCTGATGAAGGGCAGCGCCTCCGACGACTTCATCGCGAAGTTCACCGCCGACTTCGAGAGGCAACACCCCGGCATCGACCTCGACGTGAAGATCCAGGAGTGGAAGGGCATCGGCGGCAAGGTCAACGCCGTCCTCGCGGGCAAGGGCGGGGAGAGCGCCGACGTCATCGAGGTCGGCAACACCCAGGTCGCCCAGTACGTGGAGACCGGCGGCCTCTCCGAGCTCACCCTGGAGGGCCTGCGCGAATGGGGCAGTAAGGACTGGCTCAAGGGCCTCTCCGACCCCGGAAGCATCAACGGGGCCCAGTACGGAGTCCCGTGGTACGCCGCCAACCGGGTGGTCATCTACAACAAGGACCTGTTCGCGGGCGCCGGGATCAAGACCCCGCCCAAGAGCCGCCAGGAATGGATCGCCGACACCCAGAAGCTCGACAAGGGCGACCAGCAGGGCATCTACCTGCCCGGCCAGAACTGGTACGTCCTCGCCGGGTTCATCTGGGACGAGGGCGGCGACCTCGCCGTGGAGACCAGCGGCCAGTGGGTCGGCACCCTCGACGACGAGAAGGCCCTCGCCGGAATGGACTTCTACAAGCAGCTCCAGGGCCTCGGCGACGGACCCAAGGGCGCCGACGAGGAGACGCCCCCGCAGTCCGAGGTCTTCGCCCGCGGCCAGGTCGCCCAGATCATCGCCCCGCCCGGCCAGGCCGCCCAGATCGAGGCCGCCAACCCCGCCCTCAAGGGCAAGCTCGGCTTCTTCCCCATACCCGGCAAGACGCCCGAGAAGCCCGGGGCCGTCTTCACCGGCGGCTCCGACCTGATCATCCCGGAGAAGACGCGGCAGCGCGCCCACGCCGTCGACCTGATCACCGCGCTGGTCAGCGAGAAGTGGCAGACCGAACTCGCCCGCACGATGAGCTACGTCCCCAACAAGACCACCCTCGCGCACGTCGTCGCCGGAAACGACGGCGCCGCCGCCATGGCCCCCGGCGCCGCCCAGGGCCGGGCCACCCCCAAGTCCGCGCGCTGGGCGGAGGTGGAGGCCAAGAACCCCATCAAGGCGTACATGACGGCCGTCCTGAGCGGCCAGGACGCCGCGGCGGCGGCGAAGACGGCCTCCGACACCGTCAGCAGGGTCCTCAGCTCCGACCGCTGACACCCGTACGCCGGAGCCCCGGTCCGCTGAGTTCAGCGTCCGCACATCCAAGTGCCGCTGAGCGGTCATGTCGAATCCAGCCGGTCACGGAAGAAGTAAAGGAGCCGGGCCCGCCCACCTGCGGCCCGGCTCCACGTGCCCGGATCAGGAGCAGCCATGACCATCGCACCCCTGTCCCCGTCCCCCCTCGCACCGTCCCCCCTCGCGCCGCCCGCACCGTCCCCCCTCGCACCGCCCGCCCCGGCCACCCCCCGGTACGCGGTCCGCCTCGCCCGTGACGAGGACGAGGTGCGCGCCGCCCAGCGCCTGCGCCACCAGGTCTTCGCCGGTGAGCTCGGCGCCCGCCTCGACGGCCCCGAGCCGGGCCTGGACACCGACTCCTTCGACGCCTTCTGCGACCACCTCCTCGTCCTCGACGAGGAGAGCGGGCAGGTCGTCGGCACCTACCGGCTGCTCCCGCCCGAACGCGCCGCCGTCGCCGGCCGCCTCTACTCGGAGGGTGAGTTCGACCTCTCCGCCCTCGCCCCGATCCGCCCCGACCTCGTCGAGGTCGGCCGCTCCTGCGTCCACCCCGACCACCGCAACGGCGCCGTCATCGCGCTGATCTGGGCCGGGCTCGCCCGCTACATGGAGCGCTCCGGCCACAACTGGCTGGCCGGCTGCTGCTCGATCCCGCTGGCCGACGGCGGGGTGCTGGCCGCCGCCACCCGGGAGACCGTCCTGGCCCGCAACCTCGCCCCGCAGGAGTACCGGGTCGCCCCCCACCTCCCCTGGAGCCCCCAGGGCGTCACCGTCCCCGGACGCATGGAGCTCCCGCCGCTGCTGCGCGGCTACCTGCGCCTGGGCGCCTGGGTCTGCGGCGAGCCCGCCCTCGACGCCGGATTCGGCTGCGCAGACCTGTACGTACTGCTCTCCCTGCGCCGGACCAACCCGCGCTACCTGAACCACTTCCTCTCGCTCGCCCCGGGCGCATGAGCGTCTGGCTGCCCACGGCGCCCTGTACCCCGCAGGCCTGCGCGGACCACCCGGGACGGGCGGCGGGGATCCCGAGGGCGGTGCTGCGGCTCGCCACCGCCCTCGCCCTGTTCCTGCTCGCCGTCCCGTCCGCGGCACCGGTGCGGATGCTCCCCGTCCGCCCCCGCCGCGCCCTGATCAGGGCCTGGTCGGCCGCGCTCCTGCGGGCCCTGGGGATACGGATCACCGTGCACGGCGCCCCCGGCGGGGAAGGGGGCCGCCTGATCGTCGCCAACCACATCTCCTGGCTGGACATCCCGCTGGTCACGGCCGTCCTGCCGTCCCGGATGCTGGCCAAGAGCGAGATCGGGGCCTGGCCGGTGCTCGGCGCCCTCGCCGCCCGGGCGGGGACCCTGTTCATCGAACGCGACCGGATCCGGGCCCTGCCCGAGACCGTCGCGACCGTCACCCGGGCCCTGCTGGCCGGGGACCGGGTCACCGTCTTCCCCGAGGGCTCCACCTGGTGCGGGCGCGCCCAGGGGCCCTTCCGGCGGGCCGCCTTCCAGGCGGCGCTCGACGCGCGGGTTCCCGTACAGCCGGTGCGGCTGCGCTACCGGCTGGCGGACGGGGAGGTCGCCGGGGCGCCCGCCTTCGTCGGGGACGACCCGCTGACCGCCTCCCTGTGGCGGATCGCCCGCGCCCGCGGGGTCCGCGCCGAGGTGTGGCTGCTCGCGCGCATCCCGCCGGACCGTCACCCGGACCGGCGGGAACTCGCCGCGGCGGCCCGGCTGGCCGTACTCGACGGAGCCGAGCCGGACCGCGGCCGCGAGCGGGAAAACGACCGCGAAAGCGAGCGGGCGCGGGAGCCGGGCCGCGAGCGGGAGCCGTGGTCGCACGGCGGGCGGGACCTGCTGGCGGGCGTACCCGCACAGCAGCGCCCCTCACCCGTGCCGCATCAGCCGGCCGAGCCGGCGACCACCCCGTCCGCCACGGACAGGGACAGCGCGAAACGTCCCGCCGAGTCCGTCCACCACTGGGTCAACTCCAGTCCGGCCTCAGCCAATTCCTTTCGCACCCCCTCCTGACGGAACTTCGCGGAGATCTCCGTCAGGATCTCCTCACCCGCCTCGAACGGCACCACCAGGTCCAGCGCCCGGACCTTCACCGTCACCGCCTCCCGGGCCCTCAGCCGCATCTCGATCCACTCGTGCTCCCGGTTCCACACCGCCACGTGGGCGAAGTCGGCGGTGTGGAAATCCGCCCCCAGCTCCCGGTCGATCACCGCGAGCACGTTCTTGTTGAACTCCGCCGTCACCCCCCGGGCGTCGTCGTACGCCGCCACCAGCACGGCCTCGTCCTTCACCAGGTCCGTGCCCATCAGCAGGGCGTCGCCGGGCGAGAGCATGGCCCGTACGGACGCCAGGAACACCGCCCGCTCGGGCGGCAGCAGGTTGCCGATGGTGCCGCCCAGGAACACCACCAGCCGGGGCCCGGCCGACTCCGGCAGCCGCAGCGGCCGGGTGAAGTCCGCCAGCAGCGCGTGCACCCTCAGCCGCGGATGCTCCGCCAGCAGCGACTCGGCCGCGCCGGTCAGCGCGCTCTCGCTCACGTCCACCGGGACGTACGTCTCCAGCGCGGGCATCGCCTCGATCAGGTGCCGGGTCTTCTCCGAGGAACCCGAACCCAGCTCCACCAGGGTGCGCGCCCCGGACACGGAAGCGATCTCCTGGGCCCGCTCCAGCAGGATCTCCCGCTCGGCACGCGTCGGGTAGTACTCGGGAAGCCGGGTGATCTCCTCGAAGAGCTCGCTGCCCCGGGCGTCGTAGAACCACTTGGGCGGCAGCTCCTTGGGGAAGCGGGTCAGTCCGCTCAGCACGTCGGTGCGCAGCGCGGCCTCGGCGGCGTGCTCGTCGAGGGTCCGGGTCATCTGGAAGTCGTTCACGGGCTGGTCTCCTTGAGGGGGGTCAGGGTGACCCGGGCGGGGGTGGCGCTCAGCAGGGTCCGGTCGGGCACTTCGTACCAGCGGGGATCGTCGTCGTAGGGCTCGGAGGCCACGACCACCCGCCCCGCAGGCGGATCGGAGAGGTACCAGAGGGAGTCCCCCCAGGCCGTCGCGGCGATGGCCGCGCCGTCGGTCATGAGCAGGTTCAGCCGGGAGCCCGGCGCGGCGCCGGCCAGCTCGCGGACCGCCTCCGCCAGGGCCGTGCCCAGGTCGTCGCCCTGCCGCAGCCGGTGCAGCACCAGCGCCCACACCAGCGCCGAATCGGTGCGCGCGGCCAGCTGCAGCAGCTCCTGCGGCGATAGCGCGGAGGCGGCCTCGGCGACCGAGTCCGGCCAGTCCCGCAGGCTCCCGTTGTGGCTGAACAGCCAGGGCCCCGAGGCGAAGGGGGCGGCGGCCGCCTCCCCGTCCGACCCGGCGACGGTGGCGTCCCGCACGGCGGCGAGGAAGGCCCCGCTGCGCACCACCCGGGCGAGGTCGGGGAATCCCGGGTCGCCCCAGATCGGCTGGTCCCGCCGGTAGCGGGCCGGGACGGGATCGCCCTCGGCGTACCAGCCCACCCCGAAGCCGTCCGCGTTCACGGTGCCGAACCGCTGCCGGCGCGGCGCCCAGGACTGCCGGACCAGCGAGTGCTCAGGCTCGATGAGCAGCCGCCCCAGGGATATGGGCGGCCCCAGAAAGGCTATGTGACGGCACATCAGACATCCCTCGCCGTGCGGAAGCCGGAGAAGATCTGCCGCCGCACGGGCAGGTCCCAGTTGCGGAAGGTGCCCCGGCAGGCCACCGGGTCCACCGCGAAGGAGCCGCCGCGCAGCACCTTGTGCTCCGGCCCGAAGAACACTTCCGAGTACTCGCGGTACGGGAAGGCGCGGAACCCCGGGTACGGCAGGAAGTCCGACGCCGTCCACTCCCACACGTCGCCGATCAGCTGGCGCACCCCGAGCGGGGAAGCACCGGCCGGATGGGCGCCCGCGCGGGACGGGCGCAGGTGGCGCTGGCCCAGGTTGGCGTGCGCGGGGGTGGGGTCGGCGTCGCCCCAGGGGTAGCGGCGGGAGCGGCCGGTGGCCGGGTCGTACCGGGCGGCCTTCTCCCACTCCGCCTCGGTGGGCAGCCGTCGGCCCGCCCAGCGGGCGTACGCGTCCGCCTCGTACCAGCTGACGTGCAGCACCGGCTCGTCCTCGGGCACCGGCTCGGTCACCCCGAACCGGCGGCGCAGCCACTGCCCGCCCTCGTGGTGCCAGAACAGCGGGGCCTCGATGCCGTGCGTGCGGATCTGCTCCCAGCCGGCCTCGGCCCACCAGCGGCGCTCACCGTAGCCGCCGTCGGCCATGAAGGCCTGGAACGCGCCGCAGGTGACCGGCACCGTGTCGATCCAGAAGGGGTCGGTCTCCCGGGTGTGCGCGGGCCGTTCGTTGTCCAGCGACCAGGGCTCGGCGGAGGTGCCCATGGTGAACGGGCCGCCCGGTACCAGGACTTCGGCCGTGGCCGGGGGCGGCCCCGGCGGCGGCCCGGGGTCGGGCGCGGTCAGTACGGGCGCGCCCGCCCGGAGCTGATGAGTGATCAGCATCGTTTCGTCGTGCTGCTGTTCGTGCTGGGCCATCATCCCGAAGACGAAGCCCCCGTCGAGCAGGGGCGTGCCCTCCAGCGGGGTGTGCTCCAGCAGGTCGAAGACGCGTCCGCGGACCTCGGCCGTGTACGACCGGGCCGCCTCCGGGCCCAGCAGGGGCAGCTTCGGCCGCTCGGCGCGGGGGTGCTCGAAGGCGTCGTACAGCGGGTCGATCTCGGGGTGCATCGATGCGCGGCCGGCCACGTTGCGCAGCAGCCAGAGCTCCTCCTGGTTCCCGATGTGCGCCAGGTCCCAGACCAGCGGGGACATCAGGGGGGAGTGCTGCGCGGTCAGGTCCCGGTCGTCGACGGCGTCGGTCAGGGCGGCCGTCCGGGCGCGGGCCGCGGTCAGGGCGGCGACGGCCCGCTCCCGCAGCTGCCCGGTACCGGTCTCGGGGTGGGTCTCGGTGGTCACGGGCGCTGTCCCTTCCCGGCGGTGTGCAGGAGTTCGTGTTCCCCGGCGTCGTCGGCCGGGCAGCGGCCGCGCCGTACGTACCGTTCGGTGAAGGCGCCGACGGTGTCCCGGACCTGCGTGCTCGCCCCGAGCCGCGGCAGTGCCTCGCCCGCCGCCTCGAAACAGGCCGTGGCGGCCGTGCGCAGGTCCCGGTCGGCCAGTCCCGCACGGGCGGCGGTGTGCCACAGGGCGTTGCGCGGGGCGCGCGCGCAGCCGTAGGCGTCGGCCAGGGCCTTCACGGCCCGGTAGGCGGTCTCGGCGGCTTCCGGGTCGTCGAAGAGCGCGTGGGTGACGGCCGCGGGCACCAGCCAGCCGTCCTCGCCCGGCTGCGAGTCGATCATCCGCAGCTCCAGGTGGCCGCGGGGCCGGACCGGCGGGAAGAGGGTGGTGAGGTGGTACTCCAGGTCCTCGGCGGTGGGCCGGCGCAGGCCGTGGCGGCTGCCGCCGGTGCGCAGCCAGTCGCGGAACGTGAGCCCGCGCGGCACCGCCCAGGACCCGTCCCCGCAGGCCCGTACGCACATCACCTCGGTGTCGAGCGCGTGCCGCGTCCAGGCGGCGCGGGGCTCGGTGTCCAGCGGTGGGGCGAGGGAGCGGCGCGTGTCGATGTCGCTCCAGATGCCCTGCCGCGCACACTTCCAGCCCCGGTACGGGCCTTCGTGCGCGGGGGAGTTGGCGAAGGCGGCCACCAGTACGGCGCCCAGCAGGTGCGCGAGCCGCCAGCGCCGGCCGTGCCCGAGCGGGCCGGGCTCCTCGTGGCCCGCGTCCACGCAGACCTGGACGGAGGTGGAGGAGCGCATCATGGCGCGGCCGGCGGGGCCGGTCCGGTCGAAGTAGACCTCCATGGCCTCGTAGCGCGGGCTGGCCAGCAGGCGGCGCTGCGGTCCGCGCGGATCGAGGCCGAGGCCCCGCAGCGCCAGGCCGCGGTCGCCGAGGGCGGCGCGGACGGCGGCCAGATCGGCCTGGAGGCCGTCCACGCAGTCGGTGAGGGAGGCGGCCGGGGCGGAGCTGAGCTCCAGCTGGCCTCCCGGCTCGACGGTGAGGCGGGAACGCAGGGACAGGGCGCGGGCCGCCTCGTGGCCCGCGGTCAGGCGCTCGGGGGGCAGCGGCAGCCACGGCCGCTCGGCGTCGAGCACCAGCCATTCCAGTTCGGCGCCGACCAGCCGGGGCGGGCCGGTCTTGAAACAGATGCCGTGGACCAGGTCCTCGGCGGCCGCCTCGGTGAGCGGCGGATGGGCAGAGTCCTGCGCTGGGGGAGCGGGTGAGTCCTCGGTCATGACCGGAACCTCGCCTCCTGTCATCGGCAGTGATGTCACCCCTGCCTACCCGTGCCCGGGGCACAAATGCCTTTGCCCTCCCGGCGGTCCGCGCCGAGGATGGCGACGTGAGCAGCAGATTGCGTGAAATCGCGCGGGAGAACGCGCTGATCCTGGCGGCCGGGGGGTACCGGACGCGGTCGGGGCGGCGGATCTCCCTCGCCGCCGACCTGGCGGAAGCCAAGGCCGGAACCAGAATATATGGGCCAAACCAGGTCATTCCAGGCGGAGAGTCCATCGGGGGTGCCGCCGAGACCGTCTTCGAGGTGACGGGGGAGAGCAGTACGGTCGCAGCCCGTCGCCTCGCGGGGCGCGGCCCGGTCGCCGTCCTGAACTTCGCATCGGCCCGCAATCCCGGGGGCGGGTACGTGCGCGGGGCCAAGGCGCAGGAGGAGGCGCTGTGCCGCGCGTCGGCCCTCTACGAGACCCTCCTGGAGGCCCCGGAGTACTACGAGGTGCACCGCGAGGGGAAGAGCACCTTCTACACCGACCGGGTGATTCACTCGCCGGGGGTGCCCGTCTTCCGCGACGACCGGGGCGAGCTGCTGGAGGTCCCGTTCCGTGCCGGCTTCCTCACCTCCCCGGCCCCGAACGCGGGCACGATCCGCCGCCAGGAGCCGGAGCGGGCCCACGAGATCCCCGGCGCCCTGGCCCGGCGGGCCGAGCGGGTGCTGGAGGTCGCGACCCTGCACGGCTACGGACGGCTCGTACTGGGGGCGTGGGGGTGCGGGGTGTTCCGCAACGACCCGGCGCAGGTGGCGGAGGCCTTCCGGGGGCTGCTGACCGGCCGCTTCGCAGGGGTGTTCGAGGAGGTGGTGTTCGGGATCCTGGACCGCTCCCCCGAACCCCGCGAGGCCTTCGAACGGGCCTTCCCGGGCTGAGGACGCCTTTCCCGGGCCGAGGGCGCCCTTCCGGGCCGAGGACGCCTCCCCGGGCCGCCCGGGGGCGGCCCGGCCGGACCTCCCCGACGCGGAGCGCGGCGGGCCCGTGCTCCCGGGGCGGCGGGGAGGTCCGACCCCTGACCGCCGGCCGCGCGGGGGTGCCGGGTTACTGCCAGCCGTAGCGCTCCCGCAGGCGGTCGGTCACCAGCCGGAACCGGCCACGGTCGAGCGCGCACGCCTCGCGGCGCATGCCCGACTCGTGGACCCGCAGTACCCGGTCCAGGTCCACCCAGGACTCCCGTCCGGCGCCGTCCCAGGGTCCCGAGCCGATCGCCACCCACTCGCGGTCGGCGTCGTGCCGCTTGCTGGAGAGCTGGACGGCGAGCAGCGTGTGCCCGCCCGCTTCCCGCGCGACCACGAGCACCGGGCGGTCCTTGCCGCGGCCGTCGTTCTCCTCGAAGGGGACCCAGGTCCACACGATCTCCCCGGGGTCGGGATCCCCGTCCGGATCGGGCGCGTATTCGGTGCGCACGGGGCCGATGGAGACCGGATCGGCCTCGGTGGTGGCGGTGTCCCCGTCCCGGCCGGGCTGTTCGACGTGACTGTTGCCGTGATGCGAAAGAGCCGTCATCCGGCGCAGGTTACTGGCTTTCGCGGCCCCTGTCGCGCAGCCCGCCCCGCGCCGGGACGTGTCCCGCCGCGACGGTGAAGCCCCTGCTCACCGACCGTGGCGGGCCGGGGTCCCGGCATGACCGAGTGCCCGAACGAGGGGATCCATGGGCAGGGTGGCCGCCCCCTCGGCCTCGCCTGAACCGGCACCCGCGCGGTCATTTCGCTTCCGGCGTGTGGTGGCGTACGTACGGAAGTCCGTTTCCTCATCCCCCTCTTACCGCCACCTTAAGCGGAACCTAAGGTTCGTGGCCGGCGGACGGGAAGGGCGGAATGTCCGATTCCGTGAGGCTAGCGTGCTGCCGCACCCCAACTCCCCGGTAACACAGAGGCAGGCACGCGATGGGCAGCACAGTCGGTCACCGCCGTACGACCAGCGGCAAGGCGAAGATCACGGGCGCGATCGTGGCGGCGGCGGTGATCGGTGGCGCCGCCTTCGCGTTCACCGGGACCGCGCAGGCCACCTCGGTCGGCGCGGTGTACACCACCTCCAGTTCCTGGAGCGGCGGTTACACCGGGCAGTACGTCGTCACCAACAACACGGCCGAGGCCCGGGAGGACTGGACCCTGCAGTTCGACCTGCCCGCCGGCACGAAGATCGACTCCCTGTGGAACGGAACCCACACGGTCGCCGGACAGCGCGTCACCGTGAAGCCCGCGAGCTGGAACCGGACCCTGGCCCCCGGGGCCTCCGTCACCGTCGGTTTCGTCGCGAGCGGGTCCGGCACCCCCGGCGCTCCGACGGGGTGCCTGATCAACGGGGTGAAGTGCTCCGTCGACCAGGGCGCGACCCCGCAGCCCAGCGGCCGGCCCACGGGCGGCCCCACCGGCGGCCCGGCCCCCGCGCCGACGGCTCCGACCCGGACCCCCACCGCGGCCCCCACGGCGACCGCGACCGCGACCCCGACCCCCACCGTGACCCCGACCGTCCCCGCGCCCGCCCCGGGCGCCGGCGCGCGCTTCGCCCCGTACGTCGACACCTCCCTCTACCCGGCCTACGACCTGCTCGACACCGTGGCCCGTACCGGCGTGAAGGAGTTCCACCTCGCCTTCGTCACCTCGGGGGGCGGATGCTCCCCGCTGTGGGGCGGTGTCACCGACCTGGCGAGCGACACGGTGGCGGCCCAGATCGGCGCGCTGCGTGCCAAGGGCGGCGACGTCCGCGTGTCCTTCGGCGGCGCCGCCGGACGCGAACTGGCGCTGAACTGCGCGAACGCCGACGACCTCGCGGCCGCGTACGGGAAGGTCATCGACCGGTACCGGCTCACCAAGGTCGACTTCGACATCGAGGGCGCCGCCCTGCCGGACACCGCCGCCAACGCGCGCCGCGCCCAGGCCATAGCCCGGCTGCAGAAGTCCCACCCCGGCCTGGACGTGGCGTTCACCCTGCCCGTGATGCCCGAGGGGCTGACCCAGCCGGGCGTGGCACTGCTGGCCGACGCCAGGAAGAACGGCGTGCGGATCGACGCGGTCAACATCATGGCGATGGACTACGGACCGGCGTACGGCGGGGACATGGGCCAGTACGCGATCCAGGCCGCGACGGCGACCCAGGCCCAGCTCAAGGGCGTGCTCGGGCTCTCGGAGCAGGCGGCCTGGAAGGCCGTCGCCGTCACCCCGATGATCGGCGTCAACGACGTCGCGACGGAGGTCTTCTCGGTCTCCGACGCGACGCAGCTCGTCGAGTTCGCGGCCTCGAAGGGGATCGGGCGCCTGGCCATGTGGTCGGCGACCCGCGACAAGCAGTGCGCGGCCGGAGCGGTGAACCACGCCGACGCCACGTGCAGTTCGATCCTCCAGCAGCCCCTCGCCTTCACCAAGGCGTTCAGCGCCCTGCGTTAGAGGCGCGCAGCACCTCCAGCACCTCCTGGGTGATCGCGTCCTCGTTGTGCTCGAACTCGGCCCCGGTCAACCGGCCGGGGTCGGCGGGCAGTCCCGTGAGCACCGGGGTGTGCAGGTGGCCGCCGGGAAGGTCCGGACGCAGCTCCAGGCGGAGCCGGTTGGAGCGGTAGGCCACCTCGTTGGAGAGGTAGCCGCCGCCTCCGCCCGCCACGGCGCGCGATCCGGGGGTGGGTCCGTCCGCCCGGTCCACCGGGCCCTGCTGCCCGGCGGGTATCTCCGTGACGGCGGTGTTCAGGCGTACCGGATGGGGCGCCTGGACGCCGGTCATGGCCTCGGTGGGCAGACTCGTCCGCAGGAACTCCGCCCCCGGGCCGAGGCCGGGCGCCGTGACGGGCTGTTCGTACGTACCGCCGGAGAGGGCGCCCGCGTTGTCCGGATACGGGTCCGCCGAACGGGCCCGGCCCGCCCAGGCCTCCAGGGTGAAGATCCCGGGGTAACCCTGGCTGATGCTGGTGATCATGTCGGCGGAGCGCGGGCCGGCCGCCAGCCGGGGGCCGTAGGCGCGCTCGACGATGCCCGCGTCGAAGTCGGCGTAGCGGACGGGCAGGACGACGGCCCGGACCTCGGCGGTCGTCCCGTCCGCGAGGGTGATCCGGCGGCCGTTGAGCCGGAGCGCCGCAGAGCCGGAGGGATTGGCCCGGCGCAGTTCGGCGTCCAGCCCGAAGGGGTCGAAGCCGCTGACGAAGATCCGCCGTACGCCCGGGGCCGGCCGGAACCCGTTGGAGGTGAGCCCGCGCGAGGCGTCCTCGAACCGGGACTTCAGGGCCGCGCGGTCGACCGGGAACTCCGGCTGCCACCGCGCGAGCCGGACGGTCATGGCGAGCCTGGCCCAGTAGAGCGGCCGGTCGTCGCCGGCGGGCAGGTCACCGTCGGTCCGGTTTCCCTGGGCGCGGTTCACGGCGGCCTGCCACAGCGCCTCGCCCCACGTGTCGAGGAGGCGTTCCGCCCCGGCGGCGTCGCGGGCGGTGCACAGGGCGGCGGGGAAGCGCCGTACGAAGGAGTCGAGTCCGGCCCGCTCCGGGAACGCGGCGGTCCGCGGGTCCGCGAGGCGGGCCTGCTCCGGGTCCGGTGCGGGGGCGGCGGCCGAGGCCGGGGAGGCCTGGCAGGCGGGGGAGGGGGCCGCGTGCGCGGCGGCGGGCGGGAGGACGGCGGTGACGCCGAGGAAGGCGGCGGCGAGGGCCGCGCGGCGTAAGAACATCATGTGACGTGACGTTACTCAGGGGCGCGCGGGAGGGGAGGGGGATCCGGCCTTCCCCGGCCACGGTCGCGGTGGCCGGGGAAGGCGGGGCCCACAGGATCAGGGGCAGCCGTTGGTGATGTTGATCTCGACGACGCCGGAGCCGAGGCCGAAGCTCTGGCCGGGGCGGATCTGGTCGACGTAGCCGCTGGCGTACTTCAGGTACGCGCAGTCCTGGTTGCGCGCGTCGGTCACCCAGCGGGCGGTGCGGGTCTTGGCACTGGTGGGCTGCCAGCCGGTGTCCTTGTACATCGTCAGGATGTTCTCGTTGCCGTCGAGGAAGCAGACGTACGGCCAGGGGCAGGTCTGCGCGGCAGCGGCGGGCGAGGCGGTCGCGGCCGTCAGGCCGGTCGCGGCCAGGACGCCGGCCAGGGCGACCGAGGCGAACTTGAGGTTTCTGGGCATGGCAAGGCCACCTGTTCTGCAAGGAGTTGGAGAAGTCCGGATCGCGCCGCGAGCCGGCCGTGCCGAATCATATGCGAATGAGACAGGTGGCCGAATAATGCGGTCGCGGTCTTCTCCGTGGCCCCGGTGGCCCGCCCGGATCAGCCGACCTCGGGCCAGTCCCGGCCCAGTTGGATGAAGAGCCCCAGCCGGTCGCTGACCCCGCGGATCCGCGAGATCTTCCCTTCCGTCAGGGTGAACAGCCAGATGGCCTCGACCTCGAACTCGCGGCCCGTGGGCTCGGGCATCCGCGGATGCCGCCCGGTGTGCCGTCCGAGCCGGGTCACCCGGAAGACCACGCGGTCGTCCTCGGCGGGCAATGCAAGATCGAATCCAAGCCGCCGCGAGCGTGGACGGGCGGCTGTCCGGGGCGGTTCAAGGACGCCCCGACTCCGGGCGAACGTTCCCCGGCGGCCAGTGCCGTGCCCAGTCCTCGGCCGCCTCCAGCTGCGCCGCCAGCGCCAGCAGCCTCGGCTCCGACTCCGCCGGGCCCAACAGCTGGGCGCCCAGCGGAAGTCCGTCGGGGGTGAACCCCGCGGGGACGCCGACACCCGGCCAGCCCAGCACGTTCCACGTCCAGGCGTACGGGCACGCGGCGATCATCGACCGGTCCGTGGCCAGCGCTCCCAGCCCGGCCAGAGCGCCGATCCGCAGGGGCGGGGTGGCCGTCGTCGGGGTCAGCACCACGTCGAAGCGGTCGAAGATCTCCCCGGTCCGGCGGCGCAGCAGCCCCTCGGCCCGCCGCGAGAGCCGCAGCGCCAGCCCACCCAGCAGGCGGCCCGTACGAGCCGCCCCGTGGGTGCGTGGATCGAGCAGCCCGGGGTCCGGAACCCGCGCCGCCAGCTCCCGTACGCCCGCCGTCGCGCGCGGCACGAAGGCGGGACCGACGGGGCCGTAGCGAGGATCCTCCGGGATCACCTCGTGGCCCAGCGCCTCCAGCCGCCCGGCCAGCCGCTCCACCGCCGCACGGACCACGGGGGCGAGGGGCGTGGCCGAGGCGGTGAAGGCCGTCCCGTAGGACAGGGCGATCCGCAGGCGGCCCGGCGGCCGGCCGGCCGCTTCCACCGCCGAGAACGGTGCCGGGCGGTGGAGGTCCCCCGGGGCGGGTCCGCTCGCCGCGTCCAGCAGCAGCGCGGCGTCGGCCACCGTACGGGCCAGCACGCCGTTGACCGTGAGCCCGTGGAAGGACTCGGGCTCCGGCCAGGTGGAGATGCGCCCGCGCTGGGGCTTGACCCCCACCAGGTGGGTCCAGGCCGCGGGGATCCGCACCGAGCCCGCACCGTCGGAGCCGAGCGCGGCCGGCACCAGCCCCGCGGCCACGGCGGCGGCCGAGCCGCCCGAGGAACCGCCGGGGGTGTGGGCCGGGTTCCACGGGTTGCGGGTCTCACCGAAGGCGGGACCCTCGGTGAACGGCCACTGCCCCAGCTCCGGGGTCTGGGTCTTGCCCACGATCACGGCGCCGGCCGCGCGCAGGCGGCGTACCGCCTCGCTGTCGGCGGTCCTCGGCGGGAAGTCCCCCGGGCAGCCGAAGGCGGTGGGCTCCCCGGCCACGTCCATGTCGTCCTTGACCGCGACCGGCACGCCCAGCAGCGGCAGCCGCTCACCGCGGGCCAGCCGCGCGTCCGCCGCGTCCGCCTCGGCGAGGGCCGCCTCGGTCCGGACGACCCGGAAGGCGTTGAGCGAGACCTGGGACGCGGCGATCCTTTCCAGCGAACGCTCGGTCAGCCGACGTGCCGTGACCCTTCCTTCGGCCAGGGCCTCGGCCATCTCCAGCAGACCTGAGGGGCCTTGGGGGGCACGACCCCCCAAGGCCCCCGTCGTACCGGCCGCATGCAACGAACCCGCCATCGGACCTCCCCCTTACCGATCGGTAGTACCGACGGTAAGGGGATGCGGCCCCGATCCGGAAGGGACCACCGGCGGGGCGGGCCCGTGGTGTGTCCGTTGGGCGTCAGGGGGTGTTCGCTAGACCCAGCCCTCCAGAGAGGCCATGAATCCGTCGAAGTCGTCCCGGTGGATGGTGTGCCCGGCCCCGGCGACCGTACGGACCTCGAAGCCGCGCTCCTCCAACAGTGCGGCCCGCTCCGGCGGGACGAGGAAGCTCGGGTCGGCGAGCTGGACGAGCGAGGGGACCACGGGGGCCGCCGGCAGCAGGTCCCGGCCGGCCAGGGGGGCGAGGCCGAGCGCGGTGGCCTCGTCCCACACGGCGAGGGTGCTCAGTTCGACGTCCACGTCCTCCTCGTCCCAGCGCGGGTTCATCGCCCGGATCCGCTCGCGGTCGGCCGTCTTGAAACCGGCGAACAGCTCCGGCCCGAGGCCCGGTTCGGGAAGGGCCAGGTGCCAGGCCGGGTCGGAGAACACCGCCCGGGCGGGCTTCAGGCGTGCCACCGCGAGGGACAGGGTCAGGCCGCCCAGGGAATGGCCGAGGGTCAGCTCGGCGCCCGCGGGCAGGGTCTCGGCGAGGTCGTCCGCGAAGAGCTCGGGGCTGTACTCGCCCCGTCCGCTGGCTCCGTGGCCCCGCAGGTCGACGGCGATCACCCGGTAGCCGCGCCCGGCGAGGGCGGGACCGACCCGGCGCCAGGTGCGGTGGTCGGCCATGATGCCGTGGACGAGGAGGGCGAGGCGGTCGCCCTCGCCCCAGGTCTGGGTGCGCAGCTGCACGGTGGAGCCTTTCTCGGAGGTAGGTGGGTACGAAGGGGTGGGGGAGCCGTCAGCGGACGCCGCGGATCGGCCGTACCGCCAGCGCGCCCGCCACGGCCAGCACGGCGGCGATGACGAACAGCGCGGTGTAGCCGCCGCTCACCGAGACGATCACCGAGGCGATGAACGGTGCGACGATCTGCGGTCCCGCGTTCGCGATGTTGAGCACGCCCATGTCGCGCGCGGCGTCCTCGGCCTTGGGCAGCACCATCGTGACGAGCGCGGTGTCGACCGCCATGTAGCAGCCGAAGGCCAGGCCGTTGACCACGGAGAAGGCCAGCATCGCCGACCAGCTCGCCGACACGGCCGGGATCGCCAGCGCCACCGCCGACAGCAGGGCCGAGGCGCCGACGAACAGCTTGCGGCGGTCGAAGCGGTCGGACAGGTAGCCGCCCAGGACGGTGGAGAGGACCATCGCCACGCTCGTCAGCGGCATCAGCACGGCCACGGCCGCCTCGGGTTTCATCCCCTCCGGCAGCACGGTGTGGTCCTGCAGGATGTACAGCTGATAGCCGCTGACCGCGAAGTATTCGAGCACGAGCAGCGCGCGCCCGATGAACGCCCAGCGGAAGTCGTGGTCGCGCAGGGCACCGGTGAAGGCCGCCAGCTGGGCCCGGACCGGCAGGGGTGCGCGCGCCGGGAGCCGTTGCTCGCGCGTGCAGGCGGTGAACAGCACCGCCGCGGCCGCCACCAGCGCGCCGAAGAAGAGGTACCCGGTGCGGTGGTCCTCGGAGAACGCGGCACCCGCCAGTGCGCCGAGGGCGGAGCCGAAGGGCAGGCCGAGGCCGACGGCGGCCGAGGCCCTGCCGCGGGCGGCGGTCGGGACCCGGTCGGGGACGACCGAGGTGAGGGCGGCCTGGTAGACGTTCATGACGGCCTGGCCGAGGCACCAGGCGATGGCGATGAGCAGGACGGTGTCGGCCAGACCCAGCAGGAACATGGCGGGCACGGCGGCGAGGCCGCCGCCGAGGATCCAGGGGTTGCGCCGTCCGCTGCGGTCGGAGAGGGCGCCGGCGACCGGGTTGAAGACCGTCGCGAAGACCGCCGAGACCCCCGCGATCAGGCCGAAGTCGGAGACCTTGTGCACCGGGTCGACGTGCTCGACCTGGAGGGCGAGCAGGATGCCGCCGACGCCGATGTACAGCGAGTACATCGCGGTGTTGCCGACGAGCAGCAGCGGGAGCAGTCCGCGTCCGGGGGCCGGGGCGGCGGAGGTGTCGGAGGTGGCGGCGGTGTTGCCGGTGCCGGGGGAGGAAAGGGCCACGGTGCCCTCCTGGGCAGGGAATGCGAGCGGGTGAGGGGGTGCGCGCCGCCCCGTCGCGAGGGCGGGGTGCGGGAGAACGCGACGGGGCGGCGGCACGGCGGGACACGTGTGGCGCTGCCTCGTGGAGCGGGGAGGGCGACGCCCGTATGCCGTGGTGACGGCGGAGGTTACACGTGTCAATGAATCGTGTAACCACTGCCTAGCACCCGTTTCCGGCCATCCGCTAGACCCCGGGCGTGATCGGTCTGGAAGGATGCCTCGGCAATGTCTCACTCATCGAACGCGCCGATCCCCCCGAGCTCGCCGAAGCCGCGCAGCCGCCGGGCCCCGGCCACCCCGCCCCCCGAACCGGCACCCGCACCCGTCCCGACCAGCGCCGATGTCGCCCGCCTGGCCGGCGTGTCGCGCGCGACGGTCTCGTACGTGCTGAACAACGCGGAAGCCGTACGCATCAGCGAGCCCACGCGCCGCAAGGTCCGCGAGGCCGCCGAGGAACTGGGCTACGTCCCGCACGCCGCGGCCCGCAGCCTGCGCGCCGGGCACACCCGCATCGTCCTGCTGCCCAGCTCGCACGTCCCGGTGGGCCCGCTGTACAGCGCCTTCCTCAACGAGCTCCAGTGGGCCCTGCGCCGTCTCGACTACACGGTGGTCCAGTACGGCAGCGTCGGCCTGAGCGGTGACGAGGCGACGCGGGCGTGGGCCGAACTGCGGCCCGTCGCGGTGATCTCGCTGGGGGAGATCAGTCTGTCCGCGCGCAACGTCGCCACCCTCAAACGGGCCGGGGCGCGCGCGGTGATAACGCTGGGCCCGGTCGGCGTCCCGGGGGCCCACGCCCTCGTGATGGACCAGGCGGAGGTCGGGGCACGGGCCGCCGCCCACCTCGTGGAACGCGGCCGGAGCCGGATCGGCGTGATCGTCCCGCAGGAGGAAGGCCTGGAGCTGTTCTCGGCACCCCGGCTGGCCGGGGCCCGGTCGGTGGAGGGCGCGCGGACCGAGGTGCTGCCGATGGCCTACACGGAGCAGTCCGCGGCGGAGCTGGCGGGCCGCTGGCGCTCGCTCGGCCTGGATTCCGTGTTCGCGTACAACGACGAGTACGCGATGCTGCTGATGCGCGCCCTGCAGGACGAGGGGCTGGACGTCCCCGGGGACGTCGCCGTCATGGGCGCCGACGACCTGCTCATCGGGCGGCTGCTGCGCCCCCGGCTCAGCACCGTCCAGATCGAGCTGCCGACCGGGGACCACCTGGCCTCGCTCGTGGACCGCGCGGTGCGGGAGCCGTCCGAGATCACCCGGCGGCACGATCTGATGGCCGCGACGGCGGTCCACCGCGAATCCACCTGACGCCGGGAGCGCGAGTCCGCCGGAGGGTGTGAGCCCGGGGCCGCCGGGTCATGGGCCCCGAGCCCCGAGCCCCGAGCCCCGAGCCGGAGCCGGAGCCGGAGCCGCGGGCTGTGGTGCGCGCGCCCGGGCGCCGGCCCGGTGGCTGCCGAGGGTGGCCGGGAGGCCGTTGACAGGCGGCGACGTGGGGGCGGAGACTGCGGGCGCGCCCCACCGGGCGTGCCCCGGGGGTGCGTCCCGGTGCCCACACCGGCACCGAACGCGCCGCCGCCCGTACGGATCCGCCCAGGAGCGACCCCATGAGCATCCGCACCGTCCGCGACGTGTACGTCGTCGACGCCGTCCGCACCCCGATCGGCAAGTTCGGCGGGGCCCTCGCCGGGGTCAGGCCGGACGACCTGGCCGCCCACGTGGTGCGCGCCCTGGTGGACCGTACGCCCGACCTCGACCCGTCCCGCATCGACGACGTCGTCTTCGGCGACGCCAACGGCGCGGGCGAGGACAACCGTGACGTGGCCCGCATGGCCGTGCTGCTCGCCGGACTGCCGGTGACGGTGCCCGGCGTGACCGTCAACCGGCTCTGCGGATCGGGGCTCGAAGCCGTCATCCAGGCCGCCCGCGCCATCGCGGTCGGTGACGCCTCCGTCGCCATCGCGGGCGGCGTCGAGTCGATGACCCGCGCCCCCTGGGTGGTGCAGAAGCCCGAACGCGCCTTCCCCGCCGGGCACCAGCAGATGTGGTCGACCACCCTCGGCTGGCGGATGACCAACCCGGCCATGCCCCCCGAGTGGACCGGTTCCCTCGGCGAGGGCGCCGAGCTGATCGCCGAGAAGCACGGCATCTCCCGCGAGGCGCAGGACCTGTTCGCCCTGGAGAGCCACCGCAAGGCCGCGGCCGCCTGGTCCGCCGGGCTCTACGACGGCGAGGTCGTCGGCTACCCGGGCGTGGACCTCGTACGCGACGAGTCCATCCGCGAGGGGTCCACCCCCGAGTCCCTGGCACGCCTCAAGCCCGCCTTCCGCGGCGACGGCTCCGGCACCGTCACCGCCGGGAACGCCTCCCCCCTCAACGACGGGGCCGCCGCCCTGCTGCTCACCGACGAGGCGGGGCTGGCCGCCACCGGACGCGAGCCGCTGGCCCGGATCAGCGCCTCCGCCGTCACCGGCATCGAGCCGCAGCTCTTCGGCCTCGGACCGGTCGACGCCGTCGCGAGGGCGCTCGCCAAGGCGGACCGGCGACTGGCCGACCTGTCCGTCCTGGAGCTCAACGAGGCCTTCGCGGCCCAGGCGTTGGGCTGCCTCGGGGCCTGGCCCGAGCTGGATCCGGCCGCGGTGAACCCGCGCGGCGGGGCCCTCGCCATCGGCCACCCGCTCGGCGCCTCGGGCGCCCGGCTGGCGGGCTCGGTCGCCCACCAGCTGGCGGCGGCCGGTTCGGGTACCGGTATGGCGGCGCTGTGCATCGGCGTCGGGCAGGGCATCGCGCTGGTCCTGGAGCGCTGAACCCGCCCACGCCCCAGGGGAGTCGATCGTTTCCGGTCACCGGATCCTGTCAACTGCCCAATAACTGAACAGAAGTGGTGCCCCCGGTCTGGCACGATGGCGCGTGCTGCCGCCCCCCGCCCCGCCCACCCCCATCCGGAGGCCCCGCGTCATGCCCCTGCTCGACCCGACTCTCTGGCAGGACGGACCCACCCTCACCGGGGGCACGGCCCCGGTCGTCGAACCCGCGACCGGCCGTACCCTCGCCACCATCGACCTCGCCGGGCCCGCCGACGTGGGAGAGGCCGCCGTACGGGCCCGCGCCGCCCAGCGCGACTGGGCGCGGGCGGGCCACCCGGAGCGCGCGGCCGTGCTGCGCCGCGCCGGGGACCTGTTCACGGCCCACGCCGGTGAACTGCGGGAGTGGCTGGTCCGGGAATCGGGCTCGATTCCCGGCAAGGCGGACTTCGAGCTGCACGTCGCCGCCCAGGAGTGCTACGAGGCCGCCGCGCTGGCCTCCCGCCCGGTCGGGCAGGTGCTGCCCAGTGAGGCGCCCCGGCTCTCCTTCACCCGGCGCGTGCCGGCGGGGGTGGTCGGGGTGATCGCCCCCTTCAACGCCCCGCTGATCCTCTCGATCCGCTCCGTGGCGCCCGCGCTCGCGCTCGGCAACGCGGTCCTGCTCAAGCCGGACCGCCGCACCGCCGTCTGCGGCGGCCYCGCGCCGGCCGCCGTGTTCGCGGCCGCCGGACTGCCGGCCGGGCTGCTGCACGTCCTGCCCGGCGGGGCGCGGACGGGTGCCGCGGTGGTGGCCGACCCGCGCGTGCGGGTCGTGTCCTTCACCGGCTCCACCGCCGCGGGGCGCTCCGTCGGTGAACTGGCGGGCCGTCACCTCACTCGCGCCCACCTGGAGTTGGGCGGGAACTCCGCCCTCGTCGTGCTCGCCGACGCGGACGTCGAGGCCGCCGTCGCACAGGCCTCCTGGGGCTCCTTCTTCCACCAGGGCCAGATTTGCATGACCGCGGGGCGCCACCTCGTCCACGCCTCGCTCTACGACGAGTACGTGGAACGGCTCGCCGCCCGCGCCGAGGCCCTGGCCGTCGGCGACCCGTACCGCGAGCCCGTGCACCTCGGCCCGCTGCTCGACCGGACCCAGCTGGAGCGGGTCCACGGCCTGGTCGAGGCCAGCGTGGAGCAGGGCGCCAAGCTGGTCGCGGGCGGCACCCACCGGGACCTGTTCTACCGGCCGACCGTGCTCGCGGGGGTGGCCGACGACACCCC
Source organism: Streptomyces sp. M-16 (assembly GCF_052114405.1). Lineage (NCBI taxonomy): Bacteria > Bacillati > Actinomycetota > Actinomycetes > Kitasatosporales > Streptomycetaceae > Streptomyces > Streptomyces sp. M-16. Next base: position 36,944 of record NZ_JBFRER010000051.1, read on the forward strand.
CGCCTACGCGGAGGAGGTCTTCGGTCCGGTGGCACCCGTACGCTCCTTCGCGACGGAGGAGGAAGCGGTGGAGCTGGCCTCGGCGGGCCCCTACGGACTCTCCCTGGGCATCGTCACCCGCGACGCGGGACACGGCCTGGAGCTGGCCGGACGCATCCCGACCGGCATCGCGCACATCAACGACCAGACCGTGAACGACGAGGCGGTGGCCCCCTTCGGCGGAGTCGGCGCCTCCGGTACGGGCGCCCGCTTCGGGGGCGAGGCCAACCTCGACGCCTTCACCGAGCTGCGCTGGACCACGGCCCGCACCACCCCGCCGGCCCACCCGTTCTAGCGACCCGGCGGGGCCGGCGGAATTCAGGGCGCCGGCCGATCGTTCCAGCAGGACACACTGCGATCAGGAGGTCCGGAAACCGTGGCTACAGTCGAACTCACCAAGGAGAACTTCGACCGGACGGTCAGCGAGAACCCGTTCGTGCTGATCGACTTCTGGGCGGGCTGGTGCCGCCCCTGCCTGCAGTTCGCCCCGGTCTACGAGAAGGCCGCCGAGGCCAACCCCGACCTGGTCTTCGCCAAGGTGGACACCGAGGCGCAGCAGGAGCTGGCGGCGGCCTTCCAGATCAGCTCGATCCCGACGCTGATGATCGTCCGGGACCAGGTCGCCATCTTCGCGCAGCCCGGAGCGCTGCCCGAGGCGGCGCTGACCGACCTCATCGGGCAGGCCCGCGCCCTGGACATGGACGAGGTCCGGGCGAAGATCGCCGAGTCCGCCCCGGCCGACGGCGCGGACGGGACCCCCGGCACGCCGGAAGCCTGACCTTGCGGGACGTGCCCCCCGCGCTGCGGTGACACTGGACCGCATGACTGAAGCGGTGGAGTACGACGTCGTGGTGCTCGGTGGGGGCCCGGCCGGCGAGAACATCGTCGACCGGACCCGCGCCGCCGGGCTGAGCACGGCGCTGGTGGAGAGCGAACTCGTCGGCGGTGAGTGCTCGTACTGGGCCTGCATCCCCAGCAAGGCCCTGCTGCGCCCGGCGCTCGCCCGGTCGGAGGCACGCCGGGTCCCCGGACTGGCCGGATCGGTCCGGGGGCCGCTCGACGCGGAGGCGGTGTTCGCGCACCGCGACTACTGGACGGGTGACTGGAAGGACGACGGCCAGCTCGACTGGATGGACTCCATCGGCGCCCACCTCTACCGGGGCCACGGCCGCCTGTACGGGGTCCGCAAGGTCGCCGTCACCAGTCCCGAGGGGGAGCACCACATCCTCGCCGCCCGGCACGCCGTGGTCGTCGCCACCGGCACCCGGGCCGTGGTCCCGGACCTCCCCGGGATCGCCGGGGCCCGGCCCTGGACCAGCCGTGAGGCCACCTCCGCCCGCGAGGTGCCCGGCCGGCTGCTGATCGTGGGCGGTTCCGTGGTGGCCGCCGAGATGGCCACGGCCTGGCAGGCCCTCGGATCCCGGGTGACCGTCCTCGTCCGGGGGTCGGGGCTGCTGCCGAGGATGGAACCCTTCGCGGGCGAGCTGGTCGTCGAGGCGCTGACCGAGGCCGGCGCGGTGGTGCGCACCGGGGTGGCGGTCGAGGCGGTCGTACGGGACGGTCCGACCGGGCCGGTGACCGTGGTGCTGGAGGGCGGCGAGACCCTGGAGGGCGACGAGCTGCTGATGGCGACGGGGCGGGCGCCGCGGACCGAGGACATCGGGCTGGAAACGGTCGGGCTGACCCCGGGCGGCTGGATCGGTGTCGACGAGAGCTGCCGGGTCCCCGGGCACGACTGGCTGTACGCCGTCGGGGACGTCAACCACCGGGCGCTCCTCACCCACCAGGGCAAGTACCAGGCCCGGATCGCGGGCGCGGCCATCGCCGCCCGCGCGGCCGGATCGCCGGCCCCGGACACCGCCCGTTGGGGCGCGCACGCCGCCACCGCCGATACCGAGGCCCTGCCCCAGGCGGTGTTCACCGACCCGGAGGCCGCCGCGGTCGGCCTCACCCTCGCCGAGGCGGAGCGGGCCGGGCACCGGGTGCGCGCCGTCGACCACGACCTCGGCAGGGTGTCCGGCGCGGGCCTGTACGCCGACGGGTACCGAGGACGGGCCCGGATGGTCGTCGACCTCGACCGGGAGGTGCTCTTGGGCGCCACCTTCGTGGGGCCCGGCGCGGCCGAGCTGGTGCACGCGGCGACGGTCGCGGTGGTGGGCGAGGTGCCGATCGGGCGGCTGTGGCACGCGGTTCCCTCCTTCCCGACGATCAGCGAGGTGTGGCTGCGGCTGCTGGAGACGTACCGGGGGTAGCGGCGGGCCCCCGCCGGTGAGGCGGCCACCTCTACCGGTGCGGTCACCGACGGCGGCGGCACCTGGGGCCTCGGGGTCTGCCCGGCCGCGGCGGCGGAGGCGGGCGCGGTGAGCCGCACGGCGGCCGGTGCCACCGGCTCCGGCCGCGCCGTCGGCGGTACGGGAACCGCCCCGGCCGGCGGCGGCCCGCTCGCCTCCACCGGCACGGCCGTGGCCGCCCTCGCCGGGGTGCCGTCGTCCTCTCGGCGGCCGGCTGGGGCCTGACCGGGCTCCGGCGCGGGTGCCCGCGCGTCGGGCCCTGATTCCGGGCGGAACTCCCCGTGGCCGGGCGACGGGGAGTTCCCGCACCCTGGGCGGGAGCGGGGTCTGCCCGCGCACCCTGTTGAATGGGCCGAACGAGCCGTCCCCGGCCGGGCCGTGACCGACCGCCACGCGCCGCGCCGGTGTCGGCCACGCACCGGCGACGAAGGAGCCACCGTTCGTGATCGTGATCGCGCAGCTCAGTGATGTCCATTTCGACGGCGGGACCCGCGCCGCGGAGCGCACCCGCGCCGTACTGGAGTACCTGGACGCCCTCCCGTACGACCTGGACGCGGTCCTGATCAGCGGCGACATAGCCGACCACGGGACGGACGCCGAGTACGAGGAGGCCCGCAAGGCGCTCGCCTCCCGCCATCCGGCCGTCGTCTGCCCCGGCAACCACGACGAGCGCGGCGCGTTCCGCCGGGTCCTGCTGGGTCAGGAGGAACCGTCCGCGGACCCCGTCGACCAGGTGCTGCGCGGCGAGGGCTTCGTCCTGGCCGTGTGCGACTCCTCGGTCCCCGGCAAGGACCACGGGTACCTGGAGGACTCCACGCTCGCCTGGCTCGACGGCATCCTCACCGGGACCCCGCACGAGGTCCCGGTACTGGTCGCCTTCCACCACCCGCCGGTCCCGCTGCACACCCCGTACGTGGACGACATCAGGCAGTTCGGTGAGGAGCGGCTCGCGGCCCTCGCGGAGCGCCACCCCCACCTGCTCGCCTTCCTGTGCGGGCACGCCCACACGGCGGCCGTGACCACCTTCGCGGGCCGCCCGCTGCTGGTGGCGCCCGGGGTGGTGTCGACCCTGCGCCTGCCCTGGGAGGAGCAGACGGATCCCGACCACCACGTCCACCTCGACGAGCCGCCGGCCGTCGCCTTCCACGTGATCGGCGACGACGGGCGGCTCACGACGCACTACCGGGTGGTCATCGAGCGTCCGTAGGCGTAGCCGTAGCCGTAGCGGTACGTCGTCCCACCGTCACCGGGAGGTTCCGGCAACGGTGGGACGGCGGTGCGCGGGGCGGCCCCGGTCAGGGGGCGACGGTGATCTGCTGCGCCGGGTCGGTGGTGTCGGTGACCTTGTAGACGGCGTTGAAGGCGGACGAGGTCGCGCTCGTCGGGCAGCCGAAGCCACCGGTCACCGTGACCGGGACCGAGGCGTTGGTGAAGGTCAGGCTCGGCGGGGCGCCGTTGGCCCAGGTGCCCGGGACGGACGCCGGACCGCCGGGGGCGGCGGTGACGGTGCAGGTGGCGAGTCCGGTCGTGTGCACGACGAGACCGCCGGTCGGCACCGTCATGGTGGCCGTGATCGGGGAACCGTTCTGCATGGACACCGACCAGGCGCCGCTGGTGGTCACGGTCGGGGTCACGCCCGGCAGGCTCGACGTACACGAGCTGTAGGTCGGAGGCGAGATGGGCGAGGAGACGGGCCCGGCCGCGTTGTGGTTGCCGGGGGCGGCCGGCACCGTGCCGGTGGAGACGGAGACCGTGCAGGTCACCGTGACCGAACCGGCCTTGAGGGTGGCCTTCCCGCTGAGGGTGGCCTGGAAGGTGTGCCCGGCCGGGGTGACGGTCGTCGACCCGGCCAGCGGTAACGGCGCGGCGGTGGCGGTGGCGGAGGCGACCGTCAGGGCGGCCGCGGCCGCCATGCCGAGGGCGAGCGCGGTACGCGTACGGCTCATGGCTGTGCTCCTTGGGGATCGGGGTGCGGGGTGGGGGAGTCCCCGGCGGGGGAGGGCCGGGCGGGGGCGGCGGAGCCCCCGGTGCGCGGGGCGGCGTACGGCTGCCAGGCGAACATCAGCCCGCCGCCGAGGATGCCGAGCAGGGTGCCGATCAGGAACCCGCCGAGGTTCGACAGGACCAGCGCGGCGGTGGCGATGAGCGTGGTGAGGACCCCGGCGAGGGAGCGCTGCCGGGGGGAGAACCAGGCGGTGAGACCGAGGACGATCATGATGATCCCCATCAGGACGGACGGGATCCCCGCCACTCCCTGCTGGAGCATGATCTTCAGCGGTGCCAGCGGCAGTACGCAGATCCAGGCCCCGGCCAGGACCGCGAAGAGCCCGCCCCAGAAGGGCCGGCCGCGCCGCCACCGCCGCCAGCGGCTCAGAAGCATTCCTTCTTGCCCTTGCTGATGTTCATGCTCAGCCCGGAGAGCTTGAAGGTGCCGGCGTTGGTCGCCCACGCCGTCTGCTGCAGGTTGGAGATGGTGACCGTGTCGGCCTGCTGGGCGAAGAGGTCCTGCATGCCGACCGCCTCGGCCGGCCCCTTGTCGAGGGTGGAGGCGTCGCGGCCGATCTCGATGTTCTTGAAGACCGCGTCGCCGGCGAGCTGGGTCGCGTCCACGAACAGGTTGCTGGCCTCGACGGGGTCCTTCTTGCCCGCGGTCAGGTTGAGCGAGATGTCGCCGATGACCGGGAGGGTGGTGACCACCGACTGGCAGAGGCTGTGCAGCTTGGCCTCCTTGATGGCGGTGACCGCCACCGGGATCAGCTCCTCGCGGGCGTTGACGTCGACGCTGCCGTACTGGGCGAAGCCCTCGCCCTCCAGGCTCGTCGCCGACACCTTGAACTGCTGCCCCGACACCGCGAAGGAGGCGGCGAGCGCTCCCTGGGCGAGGGCGATGCCCAGCCCCGCGGTCACCGCCACGGCGGGCAGGGTCAACAGGGCGAAGCGGCGCCAGCGGACCCGGCCCTCACCTCTGTCGGCGGTGTCCGCGGGGTCCGGGGAGGCCACGCCTTCCCCGCCGGGCGGTTCGGATAAGTTCGGTGAGCTTGCCATGAGATCGTCCCTTATCTCGGCTGTGCACCTTTGTTACCGACGAGTTGAATGTAAGAGTGCCAATGGTGGTTGGCAAGGTTGCGTGAGCGCACCTTTTCGGCCGACTCCTACTGCTCCGTACGCAGCAGTTCGGCTACCTCCGCCTCCACCCGCCGCGCCATCGCCCGCGCGAACTCCGCGGCCACCACCTCACCCGCGACCGGCCGCAGGGCCGCCACCGCCTCGCGGATGTGATCCAGCTGGGTGGCCGAAAGATGCTCCAGCCCGTCCGGGCCGATCACATGCCGACGGAACAGCCCCACGAACCGGTCCGCGAGCGCGGCGGCCTGTGCCTGGACGAACTCCCCGGCGTCCAGGATCTCCGCCAGCGGCACCCCCTGCCGCACCAGAGCCACCGTGGCCTCCAGCAGCCGCCGGCTCGGATACGTGACCCGGTCCCCGTCCAGGCGTACGTAGCCCAGCTCGGCCGCACGCCGCGTGTCCTCGGCCGAAGCCGCCGGGCCGAACAGCTCGCGCAGCTCGGCCCGGGTCATCGACACCGGGTCCTCCTGCACCCAGTCCCGGGTCATTTCCCGCTCCAGGCCCAGGAGTTGCGACAGGCCGCCGCCCTGCTCCCACGCGGAGAGCAGCTCCGCGATGCCGTTGACGGTGTAGCCGCGCCCCAGCAGGTCGCTGACCAGGCGCAGCCGGGTCAGGTGGTCGTCGGAGTACCAGGCGATCCGGCCCTCGCGGAGCGGCGGCGGGAGCAGCCCCCGCTCCTGGTAGTAGCGCAGGTTGCGCACCTTGACGCCCGCCGCCCGGGCCACCTCCTCGCGGCGGTAGCGCCGCTCCCCGCCCGTGTCCGTCCGCGCCCCGTTGCTCACGCGGCCGAGTGTAGGACGTACCGGCAGGTCACATGGGGCGCTGCTTCGCCTCCCGCTTGACCGCCCGCAGGACCACGAACTTCGGCTCGCTCGCGACGACTTCGCTGTTGCCGAAGAGCCGCCGCAGGTGCGTGTGGTACCCCATGTGGCGGTTGGCCACCACCCACAGCTCGCCGCCGGTGCGCAGCACCTTGCGGGACTGCGCGAACATGCGCAGCGCCGTCGCGTCCGTCGTCGCCTGGTGCGAGTGGAAGGGCGGGTTGTTGAGCACCAGGTCCACCGAACCGGGCTCCAGCATCGCGACCCCGTCGCCGACCCGGAACTCCGCCGTGCGCCGGCCCGGCGGGACGTTGGCCTCGTAGGTCGCCCGCGCCGAGGCGACCGCCTGGTACGACTCGTCCGTGAAGACGACCTCGGCGTCCGGGTCGGCGACGGCGACCGCCGTGCCGACGACGCCGTTGCCGCAGCCCAGGTCCACGACCCGGGCCCCGTCCGTGTTCGTCGGGATGCTCTGGAGGAAGAAGCGCGTGCCCACGTCCAGCCGGTCCGCGCAGAAGATCCCGGCGTGGTTGACCACGGTCAGCCCGGCGCCCGAGCCCCCGTCCTCGTCCACCGTGTACGTCACCGGCCACGGCCCCGCGCCCGCCGGCCGGGCCGCGCCCGGGGCGGTGGGGGTGCAGAAGATCAGGCGGGCCTTCTTCTCCGCGAGCGAGGTCTTCGTCGGCCCGAGGATCTTCTCGAACAGGCGCAGCGTGGAGGTGTGGATCTCCTTCACCATGCCGGTGCCGACGACCACGGTGCCCTCGTGCACGTGCGGGGCCAGCCGGTAGAGCTGGTCCTCCAGCAGCGCCAGGCTCTTGGGCACCCTGATCAGCAGGACGTCGATCCGCTCGGGCGGCGCGTCCTGCGAGGTCAGCAGGGTCACCGTGGACTTCGCGGTGCCGATGCCGGCCCGGTCCAGGTTCGCCTCGGTGGCGGCGCGGGTCAGCGAGGAGTCGGTGATCTGCGTGGGACGGTACGCGGCCAGGGCCGTCGTCAGCGCCCCCCAGCGGTCGCCGACCACGGTGACCTGCCCGGCACCGGCCAGGTCCACCGGGCCGCGCTCGCCGGTACCGGCGTCGAGATGACGCAGCAGGTACTCGTCGGCGGCGTCCCAGGCGCGGAGCTGGTCGCGCGGGTCGACGGGGAAGCGGGTGAGTTCGTAGGAGCCGAATGGCGTGGTCAGGCGGTTCATATGGGACCCAGGCTAGCCGAGGCCGCCCCCCGGCCCCGCACACGCGGGGCCGGACGGCCCACTACTGCGGGAACTCGCCGGCCATCGCGGCCGCCAGCCGCAGGTGCGGGCGGGCCTCCTCGGCCCGGCCGCGCCGTTCCAGGGTGCGGCCGAGCATCAGGCGCGCGTACTCCTCCACCGGCCACCGCTCCAGGATGGCGCGCAGCTCGGACTCGGCGCGGGAGAGCTGCGCGGAGTGGTAGTAGGCGCGGGCCAGCAGCAGCCGCGGAGCGAGCTGCTCCGGGGACTCCTCGGCGACCGACACCAGAACGCGGGCGGCCGTCGCGTACTCCCGGGCCTCGAAGAACAGCTGCCCGCGCTCCCAGCGCTCGGCGGCACTCCCGTGCAGGTGGTAGGCGTCCCCACCGGTGCCCACCGTCATCTTCCCCGTCCTCACGTCCATGCCCGCAGGCTCCTTCCGCTCGCTTTCGTGGCCGCTGTCGGTCATCGGTGGCTGCAACACCGTCGCGGGGGCGGACATTCCGGCAAGCGGAACGGGAGCCGCCGGGCCCGGCGGCGTTAAGTTGTGGCGTATGAGCAATCTCGATCGCCAGCCCGCTCTCGCCACCTGCGGCGGCCGCGGCTTCGTCGTCGCCGAACCGGTCCGTGAACTCCTCAGCCCGCGCACCGTCAAGCTCGGGGAGGCCACCGAGGTCCGCCGCCTCCTGCCGAACCTGGGCCGCCGCATGGTGGGGGCCTGGTGCTTCGTCGACCACTACGGCCCGGACGACATCGCGGACGAGCCCGGCATGCAGGTCGCGCCGCACCCGCACACCGGCCTCCAGACGGTCAGCTGGCTGCACGAGGGCGAGGTCCTGCACCGCGACAGCGTCGGCAGCCTCGCCACGATCCGCCCGCGCGAGCTGGGCCTGATGACATCGGGCCGGGGCATCAGCCATTCCGAGGAGAGCCCCCGCCCGCACGCCCGCTTCCTGCACGGCGCCCAGCTGTGGGTGGCCCTGCCGGACGCCCACCGGGACGTGGACCCCCACTTCCAGCACCACGCCGACCTCCCGACGGTCACGGCCCCGGGCCTCACCGCGACCGTGATCCTGGGCACCCTCGACACGGCGACCTCGCCCGGCACGGCGTACACCCCCATCGTCGGCGCGGACCTCACCCTCGCGGCCGGCACCGAGACCCGCCTCCCCCTGGACCCGGACTTCGAGTACGCGGTCCTGTCGATGTCGGGCGAGGCCCGCGTCGACGACGTCCCCGTCCTCCCGGGCTCGATGCTCTACCTGGGCTGCGGCCGCACCGAACTCCCCCTGCGCGCCCTCTCGGACGCAGGCCTGATGCTGCTGGGGGGCGAGCCGTTCGAGGAGGAGATCGTCATGTTCTGGAACTGGATCGGACGGTCACACGGCGATATCGCGCAGGCCCGCGAAGACTGGATGAACGGGTCCCGATTCGGTGAGGTGAAGGGCTATGACGGCCCTCCGATTCCTGCCCCGGACCTGCCCCCCACGCACCTGAAGCCGAGAGGAAGGGTTCGCTGACCTGCTGGTTTGCGCGGACCTCGCAGCACTTCACAGGGCTGCTGTCGAGGCCCGGCTGCTGCCGGTGGCACTGTGCGCTGTACTGGCGTGGCCCGAACGGCGGACCGGGCGGCCGCACCTCCCGCGGGGTGCGTCCCGGTCGGCTGCGGCGGATCGCCTGCGGCAGGTACTCGACACCGTGTTCGGCGCCGGGACCCCGACCGTCACCGGCACGGGCCGCACGGTGCGGGGCACGGCGGGCGCCGAGCTTGCCGACGTCGAGCGCCACCCGGAGGACTGCTCGTGGTGTGCTCGGGCCCACGCGGCCCACAGCCGCACCCCTGGAGGCTGCCACTCGACGTCCGGGAACTCGCCTGACGCCGTAGCCCCTCCTCGGTCCGCCAGGCCAGCGCCGGCGCCCCGCCAGCGGCGGGTCGGCGAGGGTGGTGTGACCCAGTTCCGGAAGGAGGGAAGGGCCACCGCATCGCGCCTGCAGCGGACCCTGCCTCACTGAACCCGCGCCGGTCTGGTCGGGAGCCGAACCGAGTCCTGCCGATTGGATGGGACGCGGTAGCGCGGCGATTTTCGTCCGAGCCGCCATTCCATGAGAGTCCTGTCGCCCTTTGCGAGATTGCAGTCGGGGCAAGCCGGTACCAGGTTGCCGATTCCGTCGACCCCTCCTCGGGAGATGGGCACCACGTGCTCCTGGTGCAGGGCTCGCGAACGATCCCCGCAGTACGCGCACCCGGCCTCGTACCGAGCCCACAGACGCAGGAGGTCGCGGTCGCTGACCCTGTACCGTTTCGCCTGGGCAAGCATCGCTCTGCGCTGATGGTTTCCGCGACGCTTTGCAGCCCGTACCTTTTCCGTGTTCGCCTCAAAGTAGGCGCGGCGGGAGCAGCGGCCCGAACAGTACATGCGGTGCGCCGTACTGAGAGGCATCCGCTGCCCGCAATGGCTGCAAGGGCGCGAACGAAGAGCGGAACCCACAGTGCGCTCGTACTGGGCCTTCAAGCGGCAGGCCTGACCACAGAATCGGGCGCCAGCCCGACGCTGAGACATCGCGCCACCACACCAGGCACATTCGCCGGCCTTCGGCCGAGGGGTGTAGTTGGCCCTGTACCAGCAGCCCTGGCCGCAGTATGAGCGGAGACCGTGTTCACGCACGTCGATCGCCAGACCGCAGACCGCGCACTCCCGGTCCGGCTTCCCTTCCAGCCGCTCCACCTTGCGCCGCCTGGCCTGAGCTGCATTGTTTGCGCTGGCCTGGCAATCGGCGGAGCAGAAGAGGGCGAGAGCGCGCCGTCCGATCGGAATCGTTAGACCACAGCCCTTGCAAGACCGGGGCCCCGTGCGCTCCCGTGGCTTGTCGAGATCGCGGCACGGCTGGCAGGACTGCGGTTTGCGTCCAGGAAGATCACTGGGTACGAGGAAGGTGTTGCCGCAACGCCTGCACAGAAGCGATACCCAAGCGGGTCGTGCGGCGGCACGTCTTACGCGCCGCCGGACTAGGCGCTCCTCGCGAGACAGGGCAGGCTCACGGGGGACGTGCCCTTGTGCGTCATAGCGGCACTGGCCACTGCAGAACCTTGCCTTCGGGTGGCGGTGAGTGATGTCGGCCCCGCAGACTTCGCACGTTCTCTTGCCACGCAGCAGGCGCGCTTCGTCCATGCGGACGGTGTGGTAGTCGCTGCGCTTACGGATCGTTGCTGCCACTCTGTGTGCCTCGGTGCAGTAGCGCGGCGGCGCCCCCACTCGGTTGGGGCGGGCGAACGGCACGTGGCACTCCTCGCAGATGAGCACGGACGGGCGACGTGCTTCCAAGGCGCAAGTGTCAGAGCAGTACTTCGCCAGCCCATGCCGGTGACTGATGTCCTTCGTACATACGGCACATGTCCTCACGGGGGAGTACCTCCGTCCGTTGCTCGGCCCGTCGGGCGGCACCCACTGCGGCTTCCAGCCGCAAGGTAGGTCACGGCACTGACAACGGCCTGAGTGAGCGCCAGCTGACGCTCCGGTGGCTGGCTGCACGACCAACGGCGTGCGCTGAGTCCTTCTGGCGGTTGCCTTGAGAAGCCGTATCTCAACCGAACGTGATCCGTTGGTTTCTGCTGGTCAGGCATGGTCTCCTTCGGAGTGAGGGAGGCATGCGGCGTCTTGTGTCCGCTTCATGACCGAGGGGTCGCGGTGGCGTCGGTGCCTGGGAATGCTGGAGGAGCGGGAGGCTGCTGCCCGGGTGCGGGTGGAGGGCCTGCGGGAGGAAGACGCGCGGTTGGCTGAGGTGCTGGAGGCCGCGGAGATCGAGCTGGACCGGGGGGTGATCGCGCGGGAGGAGTTGGTAGAAGCCCTGGCCGCGTCCGCCGCCGAGTCCACTGCCGTGACCGAGGCCGAGGCGGAGCGGGAAACAGCGGCGTCGGCCGTGCCGCTGCCCCGCGGGTGGCTCCTCGCCGAGGCGTCGGGGGCGTTCAGTGCCGGACGGCGGTCCGGGGCCGTGCCAGACGCCGGCTCATCCGGGTGATCATCGACCACCGGATCGCCGCTCCGCTGGAAGCGGGCAGCGTCTCGTAGTCCCGGGCCAGACGGCGGGAGTTCATCAGCCACGCGAACGTGGGCTCTGCCACCCAGCGCCTTGGAAGCACCACGAACCCCGTCATGCCGTCGGTCCGCTTGACGATCTCCAGGATCAGGGCGAGTGTGTCCCGGCACCAGTCGACGAGGCCGCCGGTGTAGCCGCCGTCGGCCCAGACGAGGGTTCCCGCCGTCGTAGCCGCGTGAAGCGGCCGGCACGGTCGCTGCGGCCCGCACCGACTGCGCGTCGATGATCCCCGCCGTGGGCTCCGCCTCGCGGCCCTCGCGCATCCGGACCTTCCCACGCAGCCGGTCGTGGAACTCGGTGATCAGCCCGTGCTCGCGCCAGCGGCGGAAGAAGGCGTAGACCCGGCCCCAGGCGGGGATGTCCGCAGGCGGTCGATGCCCAATCGGATGTCGGGCCGAAACCGCCGACCGCGATCATGATCACCCCGGTCGCCACGGCAGGACGTCCTGCCGCCGTGGCCATGCCGGGACGGGTGGAGGCCACGAGGGCAGACCGGAAACCTTGAACACGCCGTGGGCCATCCCGCGGTTGATGCGCTCCGACAGTTCACGCAGGGCGGCCGCGCCGCTCAGCAGGGTGCCGCCCCGGATCGATGTGCGGGCGTCCATGTCGAGGAGGTGCCACATCGCGGGGTTCCGGATCAGGACGGTCGGGTCGATCTCGACCCGGCTTCCCTCCGTGTCGCGGAGGGCCATCCGCTGGGCCACCCCGTCGTACCACCGGACCGAGATCAGGGAGTCGGCACGGACCGTTTCCTCCACCAGTACTCCGCTCTTGCTCAGCAGCCCCGGACGCACCGAGACCCGCGACGGAACCAGGATCACGAAGACCACCCCGGCCAGGCCGGTCCAGAGCAGGCCGCGGGTCACGTCGAGCTCGTCCAGGCCCGCGTCCGTGCTCGTACCGGGGCGGGCTGCATGGCGTGGGGGCGGGGTCCGGCTCGAACGGCCCGGCCTGGTTGGCCATGAGGATCACCATCGTCGCGCCGAGGAGCAGGCGCGAACGGCGGATCGCCTTGCGCCGACCGGCCGCCGAACCCGGTTGCGCCGGGGAAGCCCCCTGTGTACCTGCCGCTCAGCCGGCGCCGGTCGGTCCGAGGGGAGGGCTCCCCATGGGCCTCGGCCAGCTTCACCGCATGGCTGGGGTCCGGCCTCCCGGGACTCGCGCCGCCATGCCCATCTTCGGGAATCATTCGGCCGGGCTGCATTCCTGGAATCCAGCACTCCGAAACAACTTATGCAGATGCCCCGGAATAAGGAATTCCGATGCTCCGGAATGACACCTTCGGAACCCGGCGCTCCGAGGCCTCCGCAATCCCAGATGTGGCGCACGTCACTTCGGTGTCGTTGGACGAAAATTCAAGCCGAGTGCTTACATATGGAGGGCTCTCGACGGCCACCCTTACCGCCGCCGAGTTCGTAACCCCGACTTCTTCCGGGGCTATCGCAACTGAACGTGCAGTTACGCTCATTCCGGGAGCGGGGGGCTTCCGCGGGGTGATGGACTCGTGTACGCGTTCATCCATCCGCGCCGTACGGCGGCCTTCTCTTCCGCTTTGATTCATTGCTTCGGGGCTCTCCCGAACCGACGAATAGGACAGTGATGAAGGCACGGAAGACGATGCGCCGCGCTGTTGGCGCGGCCCTGGGGGCGGGTGCCCTGGCGTGGCTCGCGGTCGCGGGCGGAGTCGCCGGAACGGGCGCGCCGGTCGGCGCCTCGGCGATGGGTTCCGTCGCGGACGAGGGCCCTGGTTACGCGATCGAGGACTTCGGTTATCCGAACGCCGACAAGATCCTGGCGG